>JAIWAT010000037.1:0-11874 GCA_048634225.1 Anaerolineales bacterium
TGCAGAATGTGCGATTATAAAAAAAAATGCCCCGGAAGGGGCAGGAATTAAAGCTTATTTAACAACTATTTGTACGTTTGCTAGTAACTGGCCTGTAGGTTCGTCCATAATCATTATCTCTATAATATTACCTGGTGTTGGAGGAGTACCAGTCATATTATAAGCAAATGATCTTCCAGGTGTTAACGTACCTGATGTATCAAGTTCATCACCAGCTGTATTAAGTGCGCTGCCATCATCCGCATCCGTTACAGTTATCAGGCATTCTTTCAATAATAATGGATCTCCACCTTCATGCTTGATCAAAATATCCGTAGTATTCGCTGTCATTTTCAGCTTTGCCTGCGGTGCTTCATCCGGTTCTCCTACTCCGAACATGAACACGGCTATGATCGTTGCCACTATCACAGTGATTGCCACCATCAGGATAACCCCGAGAACTGGCGATACTGCTTCTTCATTCTTCATATATTTCATATCTTTTACCTCCTATTTATAAACCATTAAATAATATAGCAATAATTTTTCCCAATATTTGCTTAATCGAATGATTTATGCCACAACAGCTTTATTTAAATTATTTATATAATAATCTTTCGTAAAGAGATTCGAGTTTCCATCATAGTATTTTATTAAGTCAAATGCCAGTTTCCAGGCTTACAAAGGAGGAAAGGATTGAGCATCAATAGAGATGATTAATTCTATCTTCACATGCGGTTCCAAAACCCAGGGCGTATGTACAAAGCAAGCACAATATACCCAAATCGGGCAAATTTTTGGGCAAATATTCATCAGGGTCTACGATACATACTTGTAGGCAGGAATAAATAAGCTGAAGTGATTTAAAAATGAATTTGGTTTTGCCCGGGATTTACAAGCATGGCACTTAATAAGATACCTTCAGGTGTAAAAACGCTGGATACCAATATCAATGACGGTTTTCCGGCAGGTTCGGTAATACTTCTTCTCGAAGATGTGGGTGCCGGTGCCCGTGAATTTATTTACACCTCTATAGTCAACAACATCAACCTGAAAGCCGATCCCTCCTATTTTGAAATGATAAAAAGAAAGCATAAGAAACAAAGCCATGAAGGTGAGATCAATACAACACTTGTACTTCCTGATGAGATATACTACATCTCTTTATCGAGATCCAAAGAAGACATATTAAATGAGAATGCCTATGCTTTCCATGAAGCCTTTTACAACACCTTGAAAGAAGGAGTGAACTTCAAAGAGCTTTCTGATATCTACTTCCGTCAAAGTATCATTAAAAATCTATGGCTTATAAATAATAAAAAAAACCTGTATTCCGAAAACAATTCCAATAAGAACATCCTTGAAGAGAT
Source organism: Anaerolineales bacterium (assembly GCA_048634225.1). Classification (GTDB taxonomy): domain Archaea; phylum Halobacteriota; class Methanosarcinia; order Methanosarcinales; family Methanocomedenaceae; genus Methanocomedens_A. Next base: position 1,350 of record JAIWAT010000037.1, read on the forward strand.
TTCAGATATATTTGTGGATTTTGCCGCAAACAACATCGTGATCCTTGATTCACTGACAGAACTTATGTTGTATGAAGGGGATTATTTAAGTAAGAATGATGTTATTATGTTTATAAAAAGCCTGGTACGAATTTCAAAAGAATGGAATGGTTTAATATATTTATTACTAAATACCAGAATCCTTGAAACCAATATACAGGAAATTATTAGTGATACCGTTGATGGCGTGCTCACTTTTGAATGGGATAAAAGATCAGTAAAGTTGCAGCGCAACCTTTGCATCACAAAATTCAGAGGCCTATTGCCCCAGCTCGAACAGAACAATATTGAAAAATTCGAAACGAAAATAACTTCCAATGATGGATTCGAAGTATCAAATATCAGGAAAATTATCTGAAATATGTCCAAACGGACGCGTCTCTTCAGGCATATCCGGACTTGATGAAATGCTCAATGGTGGTATTCCATTGGGGCATATTGTCGTTGTAATGGGTAATCCCGGTACAGGAAAGACCACACTGGCACTCCAGTATATCTATGATGGCCTGGACAGAGGAGAGTCCTGTATTTATATCAGTATCGAAGAGGACAAGGAATCTTTAATTGCAACTGCTGCTTCCTATGGGTGGGAACTGCAGGAATACATCGAAAACCAGAAACTGGAATTTATAAAACTTGATCTGTCAGACATTAAAACCCTTGCCAGAAGGATCAGGACCGAATTACCGGAACTTATAGAATCGTCCGGAGCAAGCCGTCTTGTAATTGACTCGATCTCTCTTTTCAACATTATGTTCGATGACTCCATTGAAAGCCGCATAAGGTTAGTTGACTTAAATAAGACAGTTAAAAAGTCAGGAGTCACAGCTCTGTATACCTCTGAGACAAGTATGAAAAATCCTTTTCATTCAAAAGACGGAATTATCGAGTACTCTGCCGACGGCATATTATTTTTGCAACAAAGTGAGGTTGCATCTGATATAAGACTAGTAATGCGGATCATAAAAATGAGGAGAACCTTGCACGATCGGCTGTACCGGTCTTATGACATTACCGAAAATGGCATCATAGTGTATCCTACGGAAATGGTATTCCTGGATGAGGGAAGTGGTGCGAAGATTGTCTAACTTACTTTTATCATATCATTTTTACTTTTGACTGAATATGGAACAGATACTGCTTCAGGCAAGAAGGAACACAAGATGCCCCACATTGCGTTTCGCCCCTTAAAATCCGGCGCCTGTTCATGTCGTTTTACATAGGATAAGTTTATTAAATTCAAAACATAATAACATTAAAGGACACAATATGACTTCCACTGCTAAATTTTATGATTCGATTGACATCCAGCTCCGATTTCTTGAACAACTCAGGAATATCCCCAAGGAAGAGCTCGACGGACTAATAAAAGTCCTGAGAAACTTCATTTTCCAGGCCGATACAAAACAGAAGGTCATATACGGCATCGGTGAGGGCAGGAGTGCACTGGCCCTATATGATTTTCTCCACCAGTTATTGAAATATGAACAGCTTTTCCCTGCCACCCTTGACGATCCCATCCGCCGCTATTTTGACCCTGACAGGTCCAACATGATATTGTCTGCATCGGGCTCAGGAAGCACTGAAAGTGTTATCAACTATCTTGAAGATGCCTACCGCCTGGGTGCAAGTGAGATACTTTTCACTGCTAAAACCGACTCGCTTGCCTATAAAAAAATAAAATCACACAACGGTTTTGTCTTCCTGATCGAAGATATAAAACTGGAAAAGCCCAGTGAACTGGCAGTCATGGGTTCGGAGTTCGAACTAAAACTGTGTACTATGCTGAACAGCATACTGCCTGCCCTGGACAGCGGTGATGTCAGTTTATATTACCAGCAGATGGACCATTATCTCAGGAATGCCAGGCTGCTTCGGAATATAGAGAATAGATACCTGCAGTCGTGGCTCGATAAGCTGCTGAACCGCAGGGGGCATTTCATAGTGGACGGCGTGGGACGGTCCGGGTTCGTGGCAAAAGCCTTAGGGATGCGTATGACACACCTGGGCCAGCATGTCTACATCAAAGGCGATGCCACCACGCCCAGTTTTGTCAGGGGCGACGTATATATTCCTGTTAGCGGAAGCGGCAATACCAGGGAGATCCTGGAAGGGATGATGAAGGCACGCAACAAGGGAGTGGACATATTCCCTATTACTGTAAATAAAAGTTCCAGGATGGTTGAACTCCTGGAAGAATGGGGATATAGGGACAATATCATTTTCATACCTGTGGAAGAAGGAGACAGGGATATCTTCCATGATAAGAAGCCCAGTAAGATCACAACCACAAAGATGAACCAGGAGCGTCCCTCGATCTCTGAGATCAACTCATACATATTCACCAATGCCATTATTGCCTCAGCCATTGATTTCCTTGGCGTGGATGAAAAATACATGAAACGAATACACTGGTAGGGATAAAGGATGGGATTTAAACAGACGTTAAAAAAACTAATGGGGCAAAGTGTGACAGATGATTCCGGTGCTGCCGGGGAAGATCAGAAGCAAGTAGCAATTACCGGTGAAAATAAGAAGCTGGTGGCAGCTGCCGGAAATGTACATGCCACCCCTGGTTCTGCGGTTGAACAGAAAAGTATGGTGGCAGAGGCAGCACCCGATAGCCCAGGGAGGGATGAAAATCAAACAAAGCAGAGCAGGCAGGTGGGAAGCAAATGGGAACACAAACATGATGACCTGGACTGGCACTCGATGTCCACGCCCCACCCGGTTCCATTAAAGGCGCAGGCCGAAAAGGAAGTGCCAGGTGAACCTGCCGCACCACTAAGAGCCCCTAAACAGCAACCATCCGACCAGGGGCTGGATGAGGATAAACCCATATCAAAACAGGACATACTCTGTAAGTTCGTGGTGCAGCACGGGCAGAGGATCGGTGAGACTATTTCCATTGATGCCGGGAATCTTGTGTTCAAGCACGGGGCTGAGAAACTGTACATACCTATGTCGTCCATATCCGGATTCACTGACGAGGATGTGGAGATAGGTGATTTCAACAGGGATGAAGCCTTGAGGCTTGGTGAAGAATGGCACCAGCGAACTACGAACTCATTGAAATTCGATGAAAATGGGATGCTCATCAATGACTGAATACAAGCAGTGTATCGTAACCCGTGAAGACTTAAAGCTCTCAAAAGGCAAGCTGGCTGTACAGGTGGCACATGCAGCCGTAACCGCCTCTGATTTTGCTGATAAGAAGGAACGGGATGCCTGGATGAAGGACGGGCAGAAGAAGGTCGTACTTAAGACCGGCACCCTGCAGGATCTATTTTTGTTAAAGGAGTCGGCACGCAGGGAAGGGCTGTCCACTGCCCTTATCACCGATGCCGGGCTTACCCAGATACCTCCGGGAACTATTACTGTACTGGGTATCGGGCCAGGACCTGTTGAGAAACTGGACAAGGTAGTGGGTAAGTTGAAACTAGTGTAGTGCCAGACAGGATGACAGGATTGACAGGATACGATCCAATCCTGTAAATCCGGTAAATCCTGTCAAAAGATTTGATTGAAAGTACAAAAATTACCTATGTTGATATCAAAATGAGTTTATACTTTCCTATACGTAAATCAAGGGGAGCAGCAGCAGCAAGTTATTGTCAGGGGGCATATGAAAAATCTTTCAAATGCAAAATTCCAGGAAAATAATGTCAACATCCGCAACAATTAAATCGAATAAGACTGTACAGGAAGTACAATTCCATTGCGCACCGATGGTCTAGCGGTTATGACTTGGGCCTTCCAAGCCCAATACCCGGGTTCGAATCCCGGTCGGTGCACTTCATATTAACCAACTCAATTTCTGCCCCCACTCCTTTTCAAATCCCATTCCTTTCTAATTATCCTTATATCAAATCAGGAAATAATACGCCCAATAGAGAGAACCAAATAGGATTCAATATTCTTATTATCGACCAAGAACTCGAACTTTAATACTATGCAATCATCCTTTTCCTTACCAACATCCAGTAATTTTTGTTCAAGATTATCACCATTAACAGGACTTGGTACCCCAAGTGACGATTTTTTCCGTATCTGCTCGTCGGTGATGCTGAGAATGTTGTTAATGAAAATATTCCCAAGTTCATTAATAATATTCTGCGTTGTACCTTCCTTAACAGTAAAGTCTATCTGGAATACACTGACCATGCTCAGAATATCATGGAGCGGGAAAATAAGCGATGTTCCCCCATCAATGTCACCCCCTATTTTGTAGAAAACACCAAGACATGTCCTGGGAACTACCTGGGAGATATTGTTCTTTTTAACAACATTCTCCTGGATGATATTGAATTTCAGGTCTTTATTCAACATCTGTGCAGTTGACTTGATCGCAGATTCAATACCCATTTCAAGAATCTTGTCAACATCACTTTTCTTGATAACTGTTTGTTGAACAGGTTTTAGTGTTTCCATAACAACTTCAGTTTGTCCTGCATGGGGTGTATTTACATAGTCCTTAAGGTCAGTCTTATATACATCGATCCTGGCTTCAGGTATAGAGCTAATAATATCGTACACTGAGTCCAGACCTGTTTTATCAGGTAACTGGATATCCAAAAAAGTAACCTTTGAACTATCCTCTTTGAATTCATCTACAGTTTTGTTATTATCGGTTGACCTGATGACTTTTGAAGCATATTCTTCAACAAAATGTTTAAGGAATTGCTTAATCAACTTTGTATCTTCAGCGATAAAAAGATGTACCATTATACTTTTCTCCAATTAATATTCAATCTCTATTAACTGAATCACTTATAACATTTCTTGACGTATAGGAATGTATATACTTTCCTATATGCTTAGAAAATGCGAACCAAGTGAGTATTTTCTTGGTATTAAACAGCAAATGGTTTATATTTTCACTGGTAAGTTGTTATCCATGGTTATAACTGAAAGGGACAACGCATTATTTGAGGCAGGCATCAAATTGGGTGCCCTGTATCACCAGTTCACAGGCGCTCCGGTTAATATCAATACTGTAGATAGCCTGGAACGGGCCATAAAGGAAAGCATATCAGTGCAGCCCTATGTTGAAAAAATATCGGTAACGATAGACAGGGACATGGTCACCAGCAGGACTGGTGAGAAGTTCAAGTACTGTGAACTGGAAGGCCGGATGCTGGAAGTGGAGGCCAGGATCACTTTTGGCGGCACAACGGCAACAGTGGGACTGAAATTCGACCAATCACTGGATTATCCACTGATGCGCATTATAGATATAATTGAAAAATAAAATGGTAGATACAATGGTTTTTATCGACTTGTTGAAAGTGCTTTATTGTACTCCATTTCTATTATATTCCTGCTATACGGATATCCTGACAAGGCGTGTATCTAACCAGGTTTGGAAAGTAATGCTGGCAGGGGCCATCATTTTTGTTACATATGATATTATAAACGGTGGAATACCTGCCCTGGTCAGGCTTTTAATTTCAGCAGGTGTAATATTCGTATTTGTCTATATCTTATTCCAGTTCGGTGCTTTTGGAGGAGCCGATGCCAAGAGCCTGATCGTCCTGGCTATTATCATACCCATTTACCCAACAATTGAAATGTTCGGACTTGTAATGCCATTGAATGGCGTGCCCCTTATCGATCTTTTCGCTTTTAGCGTATTTGGGAATTCTGTCCTGCTGACCGTAGTGGTACCCTTGTTCCTGTTTTTCTATAACATGTTCACCTTAAAACCGGGCGAGATCATGGAACGGCCAGCTTATCTCTTTGTTGGGTTTAAGACAGACATTTCAAATTTGCTGGGCAGACACATTAAGTTGATCGAAGAATGCTATCTCCTTGAGGGTGAATTTCATAAAAAGTTCAGGCGCGGGGGGGCAAGTATCGACGAGGAAACTGTAAAAGAACTGGAAGGATTCGCTACCGAGGGCCTGATGGACAGGCGGGTATGGGTCACTCCGGGCCTGCCGTTCATGATCCCCATCACACTTGGGTTCTTTGTGGCTGTTTTGTATGGTGATTTGATATTCGCTGTCACAAAACTCTTATTAATGAATGCGTAATTATGAATGTCGTTATCGAATGAAAAAAAGTGATATTTTTGGCTAAAAAGAAACGAAGTACTAAAACAGGAGATACTACCCGGGATAACCAGAGTGAGCAGATTCCAAAGACAGCAAAGACAGATAGCAGTAAAGGACCGGCCAACAATCTACCCTACATAGCTATCATTGCCGGATTATTACTGGTGATCGCATACCTGCTATCCGGCGGCGGAACCAACCAGGCAGATTATCCTACAGGCCCGCCACCTCCTGGTATACAACCTGATATAAGTACTGACACCCAGCCTGTATTATTCACTGGTAATATACCTGAACCTGTTCTTAAACCGGAATTTGCCCGATTTTTCCCTGATAATATCAGTGGGATGAGGCGGGTACAATTAGATACGACCAGAATGGACTCTATGAATGATGAGACAGAATGGCAATTCGAATCACAAGTGGTTGATAAAGTCGGTGTTTTATATTTAAGCAACGGTACTTCAACTAATTTTGAAGTGGAATATTTAGTTTATAAAATGAAAAGTCCTGAGGCTGCAAACCAAGTCCTGGATTATTATTCTTCTCGGTGGAATACTATTCCTCTTATTAAAGGAAATGTCACATTTTGGCTATGGAAGGGTTATGTCCAGCAAATTGCAGAAGTAAGACCCAGCCGCAGTAACGGATTACCCATATATTGGGATATACTTTCTGATTCATCTTTCCTTCCCATTGGCGGCATGTCCAGTAATTATTACATAGCTTCAATCAGTGACGATCTCTATTGTTATCACGGAGAAACTGTGAAGGATGAATATTTCATAATGGTCGATGTACATGCTGGTCAACCTGTTTCTAACATTGAGGATTTTGGAGACCAGATGTTCACTGAGGCCGCAAAACAGATAACTTCTCTTGATATGTAATGCAACATGGACATAACCCCGGCCCTTGCTACATTCGGACTTATCGCATTGGCAGAGATGGGTGATAAGACCCAGTTGATAGTAATAGCACTATCTACCAGGTATTCCAGGACACATGTGTTTGCGGGTTTGATGGCTGCTTTTATAGTATTGACCGCGCTGGCAGTAGGTGTGGGTGAAGTGGTAGTTGCCTTTATCGGCCCTGAGATTATCGGGATTGTAGCAGGCTTGCTGTTCATATTGTTCGGGGCAATAACCATCCTGATCGACGACGATGATGATAATGGCAATGTAAAAAACCCTGGAGCCCGCAGTGCTTTCATGACTGCATTTAGTCTTATAGCGCTTGCAGAACTGGGCGACAAGACCGAGCTTGCTGTCATAGCCCTTTCGGCACAGTACCATTCCCCGATCATGGTGTTCCTGGGCGCAGTGCTGGGGCTGGGGCTGGTAAGTGCGCTGGGTGTTGCTGTTGGGGGAAAGTTGCAGACGATGGTGCCGATGAAGAAATTGAGACTCGGTTCAGGTGTATTGTTTATTGTATTCGGGGTATTGTTCCTGCTTGGGGTATGACCAGATTCTTATTATCGATTTCAGGAAATATGCCCAGGTCATATGAACTGTCTCGCAGCCTGAGGATTCTTGCTGTAAAGCCATGATCCATAAGCCATTTTCATCATGCATATTCTCCCCACTCCAAAAGCCATTTCCATAGTGGTACAAATACAATCAACTTACCGTCAATCAATTCTTCGCCTTCCAGGTCGCAAGTCCAAACCAATCACAAAAAAATTACTTAACCTATGAAATATACATAAATACATGATCCATTTTTTTGGATCAGGAGGAGACTAAATGGGACGATACTCAATCGATGAATTTGTTGATTCGACAGGACAGCGAGATCTCGGAGAAGGCACATTCGAACTTGAACGGGACCGGTTGCTTGAGATAAATCTTGAAGGAAAAGTATGGACAAAATTGGGATCAATGGTAGCTTACCTGGGAGATATCAAATTCACCAGGGAAGGAGTAATGGAACACGGAATTGGCAAAATGCTGAAAAAAGCCGTTACAGGGGAAGGCGTAAGACTTACAAAAGCAGAAGGTACTGGCAAATTATACTTAGCAGACAGTGGTAAGAAGATATCGGTCATCAACCTGGACAACCAATCCATATTTGTCAATGGCAACGACCTGCTGGCATTTGAGGAATCGATCCAGTGGGATATAAAAATGCTAAAAAAGGTTGCAGGAGTAATGGCAGGCGGGCTTTTCAATGTAAAACTTGAAGGAACAGGCATGATTGCCATAACCACGCACTACGACCCACTGACACTCAAAGTAACACCTGAAAAACCAGTATTTACTGACCCCAATGCCACAGTGGCATGGTCAGGCAATCTTCAACCCGACCTGAAAACCGATGTTTCCCTGAAGACATTTGTGGGACGGAGCAGTGGTGAGTCATTGCAGATGGCCTTCAAAGGAGAAGGTTTCGTAGTCATACAGCCGTATGAGGAAGTATATTTCCAGGCTGGAACATAAGGAAAATAAGGATTTTTCTATCATTACATCTGGAATATAGGAGTATTAGTAGTCTTGACTATCTTTGGCAACTTATTAATCAAAAAAAAGTCATTTAATTATTCAGTGATCACTTATGCGATTTGATAAATTTACCATTAAAGCACAGGAAGCATTTGCTGATGCCCAGGATATCACACAGGATAATAACCAGCAGCAGCTTGATGTGGAACATCTCCTTCTGGCGCTCATAAACCAGAAGGAAGGGCTTACCCTCCAGATACTTCAACGGTTGGGTGCCAATGTCCCCGGGATAATCTCTCGCCTGGATGAAGAAATTGGCAAGCTCCCAAAAGTGGGTGGTGCGGGCCAGCTGTACATGTCCCCGCGTGTCAATATTATTGTTGATGCAGCCTTCGAAGAAATGAAGCAGCTCAAGGATGAATACCTGAGCACAGAACATCTGCTGCTGGCCATTGCTGATGAGAAAGGGGGCATATCTTCACAGATTCTTAAAGAAAACGGTGCATCAAAAGACATTATCCTCAAAGCCCTCAAGGAGGTCAGGGGTTCATCCAGGGTCACGGACCAGAATCCTGAGGATAAATACCAGGCGCTGGAAAAGTACGGTCGTGACCTCACAGATGAAGCAGCACTGGGAAAGCTGGACCCTGTGATCGGTCGGGATAACGAGATTCGCAGGGTAATCCAGGTACTTTCCCGCAGGACAAAGAACAACCCTGTGCTAATAGGGGAACCCGGTGTGGGAAAAACCGCAATTGCCGAGGGGTTGGCCCTTCGCATATTCGGGGGGGATGTGCCTGACACCATCAGGGACAAGCAAGTCGTAGCCCTTGACATGGGTGCCCTTGTGGCAGGTACCAAGTTTCGGGGTGAGTTCGAAGAGCGCCTGAAGGCGGTGATCAAAGAGGTACAGGATTCAGAAGGTAATATCATCCTTTTTATCGATGAGCTGCACACCCTTGTGGGAGCAGGGGCAGCCGAAGGGTCCATCGATGCCTCAAATCTCCTAAAACCAGCCCTGGCTAAAGGAGAACTGCGGGCCATTGGTGCTACTACACTGAACGAGTACAGGAAATACATCGAAAAGGATGCAGCACTGGAGCGCAGGTTCCAGCTCGTACTGGTGGATGAACCCACTGTGGATGAGACCATATCAATCCTGCGGGGCCTGAATGAGAAATATGAGGTTCATCACGGTGTCAGGATACAGGATTCGGCACTCGTGGCGGCAGCCGTGCTGTCCAACCGCTATATTACGGACCGGTTTTTACCTGATAAGGCCATCGACCTGGTCGATGAGGCCGCATCCAAGCTCAGGATAGAGATAGACAGCATGCCTGCTGAACTGGATTATGCCGAGCGGAAGATCAGGCAGCTTGAGATCGAGCGCCAGGCAGTGAAGAAGGAAAAGGACGATTACTCGAAGGAGCGCCTGGAGAAGATCGATAAAGAACTATCTGACCTGAAGGAACAGAGCAGCCAGATGAAGGCCCACTGGCAGCTTGAAAAGGATACCATCCAGATCATACGGGGAATAAAGGGTGATATCGAGAAGAAACGGATGGAATCAGAGAAAGCAGAACATGAAGGCAATCTGGAGAGGGCTTCCGAACTCAGGTATGGCACACTGCCACAACTGCAAAAGCAACTGGAAGCTGAAAATGCTAAACTGGTAGAGCTCCAGAAGGACCAGAAAATGCTCAAGGAAGAGGTGGATGAGGAGGACATAGCAGAGGTTGTATCCAACTGGACCCACATCCCGGTGAGCAAGATGCTGGAAGGCGAGATGCAGAAACTGGTGAATATGGAAGAGCGCATCAGGCTGCGTCTGGTAGGACAGGAAGAGGCCGTTACCGCCGTGGCCAATGCGGTGCGAAGGGGCAGGGCCGGTATATCTGATACAAACCGACCCACAGGTTCATTCATGTTCCTGGGTCCCACTGGCGTAGGCAAGACAGAACTGGGCCGGGCACTGGCAGAATTCCTGTT
>JAIWAT010000038.1:0-11864 GCA_048634225.1 Anaerolineales bacterium
GATAGGGCGAGCCACTTTCATATCCTGTCAATCCTGTTAATCCAGTCCATTAATTCAGGCAATGCGATTCCATGTTTAACATTATATACTGAATAGTGATATTACCCACACTATGTTAAAGAGAGCCATAAAGATTAGTACCATTTAGTGAATATTAAGCGTATATTCCATACAACTGATAGGGACGGGAAGATTATAGTCAGAATAATGATCGATGAAGCGAAATGTAACGGCTGCGGCGATTGTGTAAAAGTGTGTAAGAGCCGGAGCCTGGAAATACGTGATGGTGTATGTGTGGCGACCAGGCCGGATGAATGTAAACTTTGTATGCTGTGTAAGGTAACCTGCCCAAGCAGGGCCATTGAGATAGAGGTATGAACTTATGGACAAAAAGGAAGGATGCAGTTGTTTTAATGCTGCCCTTGTGGACCATGCCCTTAAGAAAAAGAAAAGCAGCCTGCACGAGGCCATATGTCCGGTGTGCCACAAGACCTTTACCACAAACCGTGGCGGGGATGAGGTCGTATGTTTCGACTGCCAAAAAGGTCTCAAGCACAAGCTCGAAGTGCTGGGTATAGGGGGAAAGCAGTACAATGATACCCTGAATGCGGTAGTGCAAGCAGTGTTGGGGACAGAGTTCAGGGTCACACCCGTAACAGATGTGAAGACTATAATGACCTACGGGGTGGCTGTTACCCCTGTCGTGGTGGTTGACGGCAAGGTGATGTGTGAGGGGAGGGTGCCTGAATATAGTGAGATATGCGAGTGGATTGGTAAACAAGGCAGTAGCTGAAAAAAGCTCGCTTAACAATCTGGTTGATGGTCCTGATATAGGATTATTCTTAATTATCCCACATTTGCTGCACCGGCACAGGGAAATATACCTACGTTGCCGGATTCACAGGAACATTGTATTTTTTCCATTTATCTCACCTCGATTACACAACCATATTGCCAAAAATAATCCCTGATACCAGGGCTGCAAATATCACCAGGATAATGTAGATACTTGCTCTTTTCGTACCCATTATTTTGGATATTACGATCATATTGGGCAGGCTCAGTGCCGGCCCTGCCAGCAGCATGGTCAGTGCAGGCCCCTTGCCCATACCTAATTTTGTCAATGCACTGATTATGGGTACCTCAGTAAGTGTAGAGAAATACATTAATGAGCCCGAGACCGAGGATATCAGGTTGGCTGATATGCTATTTCCCCCCACCAGGCTTGCAACAAAATCTCCTGGCAGCACGGCTACTATGACACCTGCCAGGAACACTCCTGCAAACAACAGGGGCGTGATCTGTTTTACCAGGAACCAGGTCTCTTGCATCCAGCTTTTTAATTCCTCACGGGTGTACCAGAGCCATGACAATGCAATGGTTACCAGAACGAGCAGTATAACTGCTGCTTTTTCTACCATTGTTGCCGCAACCATGCCGGGACTTTTTTACAGTGATTGGAACACATCCAATCCTTTGCGGTTGGCCTTCATCATTGTATTAATAATATGGAAAACTTTATCAATCATTATGTCTGCTTGAACATAATGAAACAAGCACAAATACTCATAGTAATAATTCTACTTTTCAGCACAATCACACTTGGGTGCATCGAAGAGGAGCAGGAACAGATTGCAACGATCGATGAAACAACCGGGGAATTAGCGCCGTCAGCAACAGAAAAACCGCAGTCACTCCATGTTTACTGTGGTGCAGGTATGAGAAAGCCAATGGATGAGATTGGATTACTCTTTGAAGAAAAGTATGGCATTTCTGTAAACTACAACTATGCAGGTTCAAATACACTCTTAAGCCAGATGGAACTCACACAGAAAGGAGACATATACATGCCAGGGGCAACATATTATTTCGATGTTGCAAAGGAGAAAGGATTCACCGATTATGAGCAACTTATCGCATACCATGTGCCCATAATCGAAGTACCAAAAGGAAATCCTGCAAATATAACATCTCTGGATGACCTTGCAAAGCCAGGAGTAAAGGTCATACTCGGAGATGCGAAGGCAGCAGCAATTGGCAAGATAGGGAATAAAATACTGGAAAAGAATGGAATCTATGAAGATGTGGAGATAAATATCATTGCCCGCAGCGCGACCGCAAATGAACTCGTGGTCTATATATCCATGAATCAGGCGGACGCATCGATAATCTGGGAAGATATGGTTGTAAACAGTGAAAAGATAGAGACTGTGGCGATACCCTGTGAGCAAAACATCATAAAGATCATTCCGATCGGCACGCTGACGTTTTCCGAAAAGAATGATGCTGCAAAGACGTTTGTGGATTTCGTTGCATCCTCAGAAGGAAAAACAATTTTCGAGGAACATGGTTTCACGACATACCCAAACGAAAAATACGAAAACTGAGGCTATGTCCATGACCGATATAGTGCATACCCCTATTGAGATCATACATTCACCATTTACCAATCCAGATGATACGCCAATCCAGAGCGTTTTTGCAGATGGAGCGAGAGGAGAGGTAGAGGTATTTCCGGAATATGCTGCCGGTCTCAAGGATATCAATGGATTTTCTCATCTGATCCTAATCTACCATTTTCATCTTGTGAATGATTATTCTTTGATCTCAAAGCCATTTATAGAAGATAAAGAAAGAGGCATCTTCTCAATAAGGCATCCAAAACGACCAAATCATATCGGGATTTCCATTGTCAAATTGAATGCTTTAAGAGGGAATATACTGGAGATTAGCTATGTTGATATCATAGATGGAACGCCGCTGCTTGATATCAAACCTTTCGTACACCGGTTTGATAATAGAATCGGTGTAAAAAGCGGATGGGTGGATGAACAGCACATCAATGAGATCAAGGATCAGACCCCGCGAGCATTGAGAGGTGAGTAAATCTTATCAAGGAAATCAACGTTCAAGATATTTACAATTTCAATCACATTATTACTGACCCTCTTTATCCTGTCGCTGATCATATGTATTGTTACGCACACGAACCAGCATATTTTATTGACAAGTATTGCATCCAGAGAGATCCGGTTTGCGATTAAGTTAAGTTTGCTCACTTCAGTTATTTCTACATTGATGTGCATCATGGTCTCCATACCCGCATCGTATGCACTTGCACGGTATAATTTTCCTGGAAAAACGTTGATCAATACTATAGTAGATATTCCGCTTGCACTGCCACCTCTTGTGGCTGGAGTCGGGCTTCTGCTGCTCTTTGGCACGACCCCATTTGGAAACTGGCTTGCAGACATAGGACTGAAATTCGTATTTACACCACTTGGAATTATCATCGCACAGTTTGCTGTGAATATATCGTTTATGCTGCGGATTCTGCGTTCAACGTTTGAAGGGATCAGTCCAAGGTATGAATATGTTGCTCAGACACTTGGCTGCAGTCCGATGCAGGCATTCTTGCGGACAACACTTCCTATGTCAAAGAATGGTCTTCTGGCTGGAGGTGTTATAACATGGTCAAAAGGAATCGGGGAGTTTGGAGCAGCCCTTATGGTTGCTGGTGCAACACGGATGAAGACAGAAACCCTGCCCATATCCCTGTATCTGAATATGTCCTGCGGGGATCTTGACCTGGCAATAGCCGCTGCAACCATTTTGATTATTATATCGATTATATCCTTATACATCTTTGAACGGCGTGGTGGTATTGTTCATTTATATTAGGTAGTACAGATGATACGAATTGAGAATGTATCCAAAGATCTTGGTGAATTCAAACTGGATGACGTGACCTTACACATCCATGAAGGAGAATATTTCATCATACTTGGTCCGACCGGTGCCGGGAAAACAATCCTTATCGAGACGATTGCTGGTATTTACCGCCCGGATTGCGGCAGAATTTTTCTAAACGGAATGGATGTTACGGACATTCCGCCAAAGGATCGATCTATTAGTATGGTCTACCAGGATTATATGCTCTTCCCGCACCTGACTGTGGAAAAGAATATAGGATTTGGGCTGCGTCATAAAAAAATCACCAAAAGTGAAACCAAAACAAAAGTGAATGAGATTGCAGATCTTCTTGGCGTTTCGCATCTATTGAACCGGTATCCGGGCACGTTGAGCGGAGGAGAGCAGCAGCGTATCGCAATCGCACGGGCAGTTGTTACAGAGCCAAAGGTACTGCTTCTGGATGAGCCGTTATCTGCGCTGGATACCCGCACAACCGAACGGTTGCGGGGGGAACTTGAGAGGATACACAGACTCACAGGGACCACAACGATCCATGTAACACACAGTTTTGAAGAGGCTTTCTCTCTCGGTGACCGGATCGCTGTGATGGGAAGCGGGCAGATCATTCAGGTAGGTGCGCCTAATGATGTGTTCAGAAAACCCAATTCTGGGTTCATTGCAGATTTTGTGGGTGTTGAGAATTTATTTAGTGGAAAATCAGTTGTTCATGATGGCATCTCTGAGATTCATGCCGATGGGATATGCATGGTGTCCAGCACGTTAAAATCCGGAGATGTCTCGATCTCGGTCAGACCTGAAGATATACTTATCTCAAAAAATGAGATTGATTCGAGTGCAAGAAATGTCTTTTCAGGGAAGATTATGGAGGTTAAAGATATAGGTGCGCTCGTCAAGCTGGTGGTTGATGTGGGCATTCCCTTCGTGGTTGCGCTGACAAAGCGATCGTATGAAGAAATGGAGCTTGCATACGGCACTCATGTCTATATTGCCTTCAAAGCGTCTGCTACGCATCTTTTTTAGTGGGAGTATATGTATATGATATGATGTCAAATTGCAAAATGTGGGTTTTATGTAAGAAGTTATTGAATTAACAGTACCGAATTAACAATAGGCCAAATTAATATCCGGGCTTTTGTAGGAGTGTACAACTATTATGAATACATAGGATTGTCGCTTGCACGCAGTGCCCTTATGATCTCTTCCACGAAATGCTCTGGGGGCTGGGCACCCACGAAATCCACTATCTCATTGATAACGATCTTGGGCACACTCATGGCCATATACTTCTGGGCCAGGTGGGGAAACTCCACCATTTCCACCATATCTGCTTTTATGTGCTCATTCTCGATGGCAAGCTTATGGGCCGTTCGAACAGCCATTGAGCAGTAAGGACAGGTGGAGGTCACCAGCACCTGTATATGCACTGGCTTCTTAACATTTGCAAGTTGTTTCTTTACATCATCGGACAGGTCTGTCCTGCCCCTGGACACATCAACCAGGTCTTCCTGGAACGATTTGAACTCGTAACCCGACGGGATACCGTAGAACCTGATGCCGTAATCCTTCTCCCCCAGCATCACAATGGCAGGGATCTTCTTAACTCCGTAGGACTTGGCCAGTTTTTCATCCTTGACAAAATCATGAATTTCAGCTTCGATTTTTGGCGACATGCCTGCCAGCTCTTCCACCATGCCCCTGGTATCGGCACAAAACTGGCATTCGTTCTCCTGGGTGAACATTATTAATTTGACATCACCTTCAAGCCCTTCATCCAGCTTTTTCTTAATACTCTCCTTATCTTTGTCCTGTATCACAGCCATATATTAACCTCCTGCTGTTTCCTTTAAATTTTCAAATAATAATTGAAATTAATAAAACATACAAATACTTAAATATCTTTCTGGCACTACACCAGTTTCAACTTGCCCACTACCTTCTCCAGTTTCTCAACCGCTGCCGGCCCGATACCCAGTACAGTAATAGTCCCGGCAGGTATCTGGGTTAGCCCGGCGTCAACAAGAAGGACAAAGCTTCCAACGGCAATTACGTCTGGATCAGCTACTTCTACAGCTACCTGAACAAGAAGGGGCGGGGCGGCTTCGACGTGCCGTGCCTGTCCACGCTCTACCTTGACAAGCCGCTCAAGGCGCACACCTTCATGCACCAGGCCCTGTTTCCAACTAATGTTTCTGCATTAAGGCCATTATTCCTGGCTTAGCATCCATCGGAGGTGGTAGACTGCAACCCGTTTCCAGGCAAGAACCTCCAAATAACTCACTATTAAGCCGGTCATTAATTTCCTTGAATATCCGCTTATATGCAATGCAGTGAGGGTCAACACCCTTAATCTCACCATCATAGGGTGCCATAGCATTGTAAGGGCATCCACCCCGGCAGTAATTGATATATTGACAATCCCCACATTCTTCATCAACAAAATCCTTATACTGGTGCATGATCTTCCATGCATCAGAACGGGCAAGGTCATCCATACTGGGATGGTCATAAACATTGCCCATAACATATTTTGGCATACCTACATAGCGATAGCAGGGATATATACTCCCATCAGGTCCCACAGCAAAGGTATCCCCCATGCAATCCACATAGGTGCAGACATTGCCCCTGCCCGTGAGCACACTTTTGCACAGGTTGTCAATATTCATAACTTCAATATCATTCATATGTTCCAGATATTTATCCAGGAGATAAACCAGCAATTCTCCATACTCTTCCGGATCAAGTGTCCACTCATCAGGGTTATCGCTGCGTAAAGATGGCAGTGCAGGATGTAACTTAAGAGTTAGACCATTCTCAAGGAAAAAATTGAAAATATCCTCTTTAAAATTAACAGAATGGGAGGTAAAGGTGCAGATGAAACTCACCTTTAGACCATTTTCCCGTGCAATTTCATAGCCCTTCATGGTTTTTTCGAAATATCCGTCTCCTCTTTGCAGGTCATTAAGCTCCTTGGGACCATCTAAACTGGAACCGATGGGAATATTATACTCTGCCAGGATCTGCGCAAGTTCCGGGGTCATTTTCCAGAGATTGGTCTGCAAAGCAAAAGCAATTTTTTGATCACTTAAACCTTCAGCCAGTAATTGTAAAGCTTTCCTGTAAAATTCGGGACCTGCCAAAAGCGGCTCCCCGCCATGAAAGGTAAAAGTAACTGGTTCTTTACGGAAATTCTTGAGCCATTTAACCACTTCTTCAATGGTTTCAATACTCATTATCGGAGACCCCTCCTCAGAACTCCAGCAATAACTGCAATTAGAAGGACAACCTAAAGTAGGAATTAACATTACATGAAACGACATAAGATACCTCATTTTTTTGACCGTCTTCAAAGTATTAATAATTTTCCTGTAATATGGCTTTTTGGACTAAATTATCTCGGGATTCAATATGCTGCGGCTTTTTTGAAAGATTTATTGCGAAAACCTACCGACATACATAGGCATTTTTGTCCCAAGGCCCTGCATGATTAATAGTTCCAAAACCTCCTACTTCCGAACGATAAAAACCTATGGAAGACATATTCGCATAACTCCAAATGATTTTCACTCATCAATCTGATAATATTGTGATATAATTTATCCTATTCTTACTTATTTATCTAAAAAACCGTTTTTATACCACACTTACATGACAATTTCCGTTTGGAACTACATTATTTCAGAAGTGCTGAATCAATGCAAAAGTATATATGTTACGAGTAACCATTGTAATTGATGTAACATGGGTGTAATTTCTACCACTATTCGGGATATTGATGAAAGTCTTTATCGCAAATTTAGAGCCGCATGTGTTGAAAAGAATATGAAGACCGGAGATGCTATTAACGAAGCAATTCATCTTTGGTTGAAAAAACAAGGGAAATTAAGCTAATACATCATCAAAGAAAGGTGAAGAAAAGGGGATGATCTTCGCATGGATCAAGAAGAAACATATGAAAAAGTTTGTTCCGAACTTGAATATCATCGCGGGATAATAAAGGATGTAGAACAAGCTCACTCTCCTGTGCAGAGACATCTTTTCTCTGAAGCAAAACGACTAATAAAAAATATTGACGCTATGTATTTCTCAGGTGACGTACCGATTGCCTACTTTAAACTACTGTCGTCTGATTTTGACGAAACGGAAATCATAGAGCTTCATCGTCGTGTCTGGAATCAAAGTCGCATCCCTCTTCTTTATGTTATTACTCCTGGTGAGTTGCGGATATACAATTGCTTTGAAGAACCTGCTAATCCTGAGATCGAAGAATTGGATACACAGGAAAGACTTATCAAACACTTTGATATAGCAGCAGGAATTCTTGAGGGGCTCAAGAAATTTTCAAAATCTCAGATAGATTCAGGTGCTTTTTGGAAATCGGAAGAAGGGCAGAGATTTCGAAGCGATCGAAGAGTAGATCAGAGACTCCTTGAAAACCTCCGTATTACTCGTGAAAAATTGCACAATCAAGGTTTAAAATATTCAGTTATCCATAATCTAATAGGACGGTCTATTTTCATTTTATATATGGAAGATCGCGGTGCAATTGATAAAGATACATTCTATTATCAATTTTTAGATGGTGCAACGACGTATTCCGACGTAATCGAGGATCAGAGCGCAGTATATCGATTGTTTGAAAAATTAAAAGAAAAATTCAATGGGGATCTTTTTCCTGTGACTGATGAAGAACGAAACAGCAAAGTAAATAGTACGCATTTGAAATTCATCAGAGAGCTTTTTTATGGAACAGATATGGAAACTGGCCAGCAAACACTCTGGCGTCCTTATGATTTTGGAGTCATTCCAATCGAACTCATAAGTGCAATCTATGAAATGTTTCTACATACAGAAAAAGAGAAAGATTATACATCGAAAAAAGGTGCTTATTACACACCACACGCCCTTGTCGAATTTGTACTGAATGAAGTGTTACCATGGCCAAGTGACGATGATCATCAGCATGAACTAAGCATCCTTGATCCGGCATGTGGTTCTGGTATTTTTCTCGTTGAAGCTTTTCGTCGTTTGGTCGCTCGCTGGAAGTTCAGCCATAACGAGAAGAACATTCCGATTCCAGAATTGAAGCGCATTCTCACTAATTGTATTTATGGCGTTGACATCAACAAGGATGCTATTAGAGTGGCTGCATTCAGCCTGTATCTGGCATTCATGGATTATCTTGAGCCCAAGACGATTTGGGAGCGAATTCGATTCCCTTATTTGGTATACTGCCCAGAAGATCCAGACCGGCATGGAAAGAATCTGTTTCCAATGGATATATTTGAAACGGGGCCATTCGAGAACATGAATTACGATATTGTCGTAGGTAATCCACCTTGGAAACGCGATGGTCTTCCTGAACACATATCAAATTACCTTAGTAGTAGCGGCTTTGCTCAGGAGATTGCACAAGCCTTCATGTGGCGCGTCCGCGATTTTTCATCCAATGGGAAAATTGCCTTATTGGCAACAAGTAAGATTCTATTCAACACTGAAACAAAAGATTGTCACTTTCGCAGGGAATTTTTCGGACAAAACTATGTAGAAATGGTTGTAAACTTCTCTGCGCTAAGAAGAACAAAGGGTAAGAAAGGGAGGCAACTTTTTGTATCCGCGGTTGGACCTGCTACTCTTTTCTTTTATCGTACGAATACACCCGAACAACCTAAATCTACCATATTGTACTGTACACCCAAACCAACGAGGGCAGATAATGCACTACCTGGTATTACCATAGACGCGTCTGAGCTCAAATTTCTACCCAGAATGAAATGTAGCACCTCTGATAGGATCTGGAAGGTGGCAATGTGGGGAACCCAGCGAGATTTGGAGATTATAGAACAGCTTCAAAAATATGACAAATTGGCAGCACATCTCGGTTCCTGTCAGAGCGATTTATCGTGGAAAAAAGCACACGGGTTTCAAACGTCATCCAATCCCAATAAAAAGAAGCCTAATGATCGGTTATCAAATATGCCGTTTATTGATGCGAAAGACATCACACGTTTCCAGATAAATCCGGATAAAATTACGAAAGTAAAGCCAAACGCTTTTTCCACTTTCGGCTGCATGGAAACATATTTCGGACCGCACATCCTTATAAAAGAAGGACAGGCGAATAAGAAATTTTGTGCAGCGTTTACTGAGCACGATTGTGCTTTCCGCAAAACAATTACCGGGGTGTCTGGACCTTCTGATAAATCCGCTTTGATGAAAGCAATCACAGCATATCTAAATTCTTCTTTTTCATCGTATTTTCTATTTATGACCGCTTCAACCTGGGGAGTGGAACGTGAAAGGGTGAACCCAACAGAGGTTTTCCAGTTGCCGGATTTACCATTTCATTTTACGGATGAGCAGATATACAAGCTGGCAGGCAACGTTGATGCGATTGGTAACTTGATGGCTGATGGGTTGTCTGAGACCGATGCACACATTCGTGAACTCGAAGTCGAGATAGATCAAATTATTTATGAAAGTCTTGATCTGTCTAAATCTGAGCGATTTTTAATCGATGATGTACTCGAATATAGTCTGGACTTTTTCCAAGAAGGTGAGAACTCCAAAGCCTGTGACATAGTCGATACTGAATACCTCGAAGCTTATTCAGAAACGTTCTGTGATGCGGTTAATAGCATTCTACAATTTGGAGAATCGAGGGCAAAAGCAACGGTTTATCATGGTGATGCACCACTTCGTGTAGTATCCATTCGCTTCAGCGAAGTTAATGACGAAAGAACTGTAACGGTATCTGATTCGACCGATGAGTTGGAAAATGTTCTATCAAGACTCGACAGGCAGATTATAGAAGAATATTCTGGAAGTATATATGTTAGACGAAATGTAAAAATCTATGATAACAATACGCTCCATATAACAAAGCCTGATGAAAAACGCTTCTGGACTCGTTCAATGGCTCTGCGTGATGCAGATGAAATATTAGCCGAAGGATTGGGGCGGAGTAGTTGAACATGTTGATGGATTTTCAAAACATAATTGGGCGGGCAAGTGACGTTCTTCCGAATGTTGATTCTAATTTCGAGCAAGCATGTCTCTGGATTATGACAGAAGCCTTCAAACGAATGAAACGAGAAAAACGCTATGAATTAACATGGAAAGAAACATGCTTTTCTGCTTGTTTGGTTGGATACATGCGAAAAATCAGACATGAAAAGGATTGGAGATTGAGAATCGATCCAGAAAGCCATTTATACCGGGAAGAGATGTTAAAGTGTACAGAAGATCCTGATACTGCTCCCAGAATTGACATTAAAATCTCAGGGGGTTGGGTACACGAGGACGTATATTATGGGATTGAGGGGAAAATTTTGGTAGAGAACAATTGGAGAACACGCGATGCCAACAAATTACATCGTCGATATATTGCTACAGGAATTGATCATTTCGTCAACGGCCGATATTCAGACAAAATGGGCATAGGCTGTATGGTAGGATACGTAGTTCAAGGAAACGCCTCTGAAATTGCCTCAAAAATTAACAATTTGCTGATACGTGATGGACGGAATAAAGAAAATATAATGCTTCATGCAATTGATGGTTGTTCAGATTGTTATCTATCAAATCATATACGTACTACAGACTATAAAGATATAGAACTTAGACACGTTTTTTTAACATTTGTTTAAGGGATTTATTCCTGTACTCAGTAGTTAGAAACACATTTACTTCCAAACCGGAAAAGCTTATGAAAGATGGTTGAACAGTGCCGTGACTATAAAAGATTATCAAAAAATTCAATCTATATAGCAAATTTAATTAACAAGTAACTCTTATTATGTCAATATGAGAGAAATACAGGCATCTGAATACATAATTTTTACTGATATGGATGGCACCCTGGTCGATCACGATACATATTCCTATGATGCGGCCCTACCTGCCCTGGAACTTATTAATAAGAAAAATATCCCGTTGATATTTTGTACCAGCAAGACCAGGGCTGAACTTGAGGTTTACTGCCATAAACTTGACATATCCCATCCCTTTATTTCCGAGAACGGCGGGGCCATATTTATCCCTGAGGATTATTTTAACTTCCCCTATGATCACACAAAACAAATAGACAATTACAACGTGATCGAACTCGGTGTGGGATACGATATACTTGAACGTACCTTAAAAGAAAT
>JAIWAT010000039.1:0-11767 GCA_048634225.1 Anaerolineales bacterium
CAGCCCGAGGTCATGTGGCTCCTTAATGTCTTGCCAGAGCTGATGGGTGTCAGTTCCTTGAACTCAGGGAAATGAACCAGCCCGAGGTCATGTGGCTCCTTAATGTCTTGCCAGAGCTGATGGGTGTCAGTTCCTTGAACTCAGGGAAAACATGGTCCAGCATTACTGCCACTTTTGAGTCGGGTACGTCCAGCCTGTGGGATATTTCGGGCACCAGGTCATCACCCTCGATCTCACCCTTTTTATATGAATGCAATATCTGGCGTATAGTGTCAATCCCTTCATCATCCACCTGGATGATCTCCCTGACCCGGGCTATCCTCTCATCAGAGATGCCTACATTGGGCCTGGGCAGGCCTGCCAGATAGAAACACCGGTCCAGTACTGCAAGGGCCTCATACCCGAACTGTTTGTGTATCTCCCTGTCATCCACGATCAGCGGATTGGCTGCTTCCGTAAATCCCAGATGGAGATAGGCTTCCCTCAGTTTCTGTATTGTATCGTAAATAGGATGGGGTTTGCCGTAACCCAGCTTGAACCTGGGATACTGGTCCGGGATTGCAGGTTGTGTTATATACTCTTTTCCTTGGTTCCAGGCAGCGTCAAAATCCTCTTTCGCAGCCTGCTTTATTTTTTCAGGGTCAAATCTCATATCAGCCGTCCTATCCATATATACATCAATGTTTGTATTTAAATTACACTAAAGTCGTCAGGTCTTTGTTTTAACCTCTGGACCATGATAGTTAACCCTCATAGTTTTTTTTCCAGTTCAGACATTCGTTCCTTTAGTTTGGCATGTTCCATGGCATTGGTAATATCCCCCCGTGTACGTTCCACCAGGCTCCGGGCCACATCTCCCTTGCGCCTCAATCCCCTTGACAGGGCATCAGGAAAATCGAATAACATTATAGTGGTATAAATTTCATCCATGATCTCAAGTAGTTCTTCACCTTCATGGGGTCTGTCAAGCCTGATAAGGTCAAGTATGATGCGTCGCAGTTCTCCTACTACATCACCCAGTCCAAGCAGGTATGCCGGGTCCTTCACGCGAAGTTCGGCAGGGTCAGGCACCCTGTCTTTTTTCAGTATGCTATAAAGGATGCTGGCTTCAGCATATTCTTGCTGTGCATTCTCGACAAATCCTCCATGGAAAATATCTGGATGGTTCTCAAGTTCTGATATTATCTTTCGGTTCAGTGTTGAAACCTCATCCAGCAACTGTTCAGCAATGTCCCATTCTCCCCTGTGTATCGACTTTATTGCCCTGCCCGAGAGTCTTATCATTTTCCGGGAAAGTTTTAATGAACTCTCCCTTGCAGTATCTTTAGTCTCAAAGTTTTCCAGTATTCCAGATGATATTTCAGAGATCATATAATTCCACTCAATTATTTTATGTGTGAATCTGGTAAAGTGAGCTATTCTTCAAGATGCATCAAATGAGTAATTACTTTGTCAATAGCCGCCATCGCTGCTCCCCCTTCTTCCACAGGCGAGCGCCCGGCCAGATCAGCCTTAACAAGGGAGCTGTCATAGGGTATGGTCCCCAGTACCGGGATACCCATATCTCCCAGTCTGGACTCCACTGCCCCTAAATCCTCCTCTCCGGCCTTATTTATCACGGCAGCGAATCTCTCAACCCCAATATCAGTACCAAGCCTCTTTATCCTCTCAGCAGTCTCAAGACTGCGCGCCCCCGGTTCCACTACCACGATCATCAGATCGATGCCCCTGGTCGTTCCCCTGCCCAGATGCTCTATGCCTGCTTCCATATCCATAATAACCACAGACGATTCCTTTAACACCACATGCCGCAGCAGTGCCCGCAGGAAGGATGATGCAGGACACATACATCCACTACCGCCCCTGTCCACAGTCCCCATCACCAACATCCTCACACCATCGGGCCCCACCACACCGAACCGCTCTACCACATCATCCACCTTCGGGTTCAGTTTGAACATCCCGGCAGGTCCACCCGCCCTCTCGTCAATAAAATCCTCATACTCGGTCAGGGGCAGAGGAGGCTCATCAATACCCAGCGCCGAGGCAAGGTTCATATCAGGGTCGGCATCAATGGCCAGCACATCCATACCGTCCCGTGCCAGTAACCTTGCCATTGTACCTGCCAGTGTGGTCTTGCCCACACCGCCCTTACCAGTGATAGCGATTTTCATGATTTTTCAACGTATAGGAAATTATAAACGCATTTCGATAGCGATACAGGTAATTTTCTTAGTTTCAACCAGATCCTTTGACAGGATTAACAGGATTTACAGGATTGGATCGTATCCTGTCAATCCTGTTAATCCTGTCTGATATTATCTGATATTTCGTTTATCCTGTCTGATATTTCCATTTTCTTGAGCCGTAACCTTATACTTCAATGAGTTCCACGCTGACATTATCATTAGTAATTATCAGTGCCCCATACCCTTTGGATGCTTCGCCCAAATTGACCACGATCGTATTGCCTGCCGTGGTAGTACCCCTGGCCTCGTGGATGTGTCCGCATACAACAAGGGCGAAACGATTGACGAACTTCGCTATCGCCTTGCTGCCAACATGTCCCACTGGCAGCTCATCACTATAGCCATATGGAGGGGCGTGACTAACCAGTACGTTCCTGATGCCTGAACATTCATCAAGCAGCCTCTCCAGGGACTGTTCAATATCCTCATCAGTAAGTTCGAATGGCGTATCGAACGGGGTAGCATTAGACCCACCCAGCCCCATGAAGTTCACATCACCAATAGTATAACAGCTCTTATGCAGGTTGATAGCCTTTGATCCGTCCAGTACTTCCAGGATATCCACAGGGTCGCAGTTGCCAGGTACTGCCAGGACCGGTACATCAAACATGTTGATGAATTCAAGGGCCTTCTGGGCGGGTCCGAAGTTGGTGATATCACCTGCTATTAATACTGCATCGACTTCACCCGTGCACTGTTGCAGTGCCTCGACCTTTGAATAGTCGCCATGCAAATCTGATAATGCAAGGAATTTCATACAATTACCTCAATACCTATCACTTTGGGTTAGACAGATATATGTCTTATGCATTTTACATTACCATGCGGGAGTTCATAATAGTAGGGCACAAAGCGCGGACTGACGGGAATTTTAACCTGAACGACCTGCCCGGCAGCGGCGGCAGGATGGATATATTATGCCGCTGCGTGAATTCCGCACTGTTCTTAAGTCATGACCTGCGGCGGGATGTGATAATATACCTTGTGCTGCAGGGTGAACCAGATACGCCAGGGATCGTGAAGTTCGAAGGGAAGAATGTGAGATACCTGAACCCTGATGAGCGCAGCAGTGGTTCACTTATTAAAAAAGCACTGGAAAAAAGAGCTATTCCCAGGTGGAGGGAATCCACAGCCGGAGTATGGATACGGCAGGGGGGCCTTGCAGACCTGTTGGAAGAGGTACTTACTGATAAAAAAAGGCTGTTCTATCTGCGGGAAGATGGTGGCGACATTAGGGGTGAGTTCAAAGAAAACATGCCAGACGATACTGTTTTCGTGCTGGGTGACCACACAGGCATGACACCGGAAGAAGAAACTGTGATACTGGATTTAGATGTAAAGACCATCAATGTTGGCCCGGCAAGTCTGCATGCTGACCACTGCATCATACTGGTGAATAACGAAATTGACCGGACTGTCGGTACGACCGGATAATCGAAAAAAAGTAGGAAAAATTAGGGAAAAGGTGGGATTAAAGTAATCCCGACCTCTGTAGAACGTACAGGTCATCTGTACTGATCTTTTCGCCAAGTTTAAACTGGGAATATATTTCTTCCGCTTCCTTCTTGGCCTGGGCTTTGACAACAGATTCCCTGCCCTTCTTGCCCTTTCGTTTAAGACCGATTATCAGTTTATCAAAGTCACGTATCTCTTTCTGGGTCTTGATGAAAAGCCTGTGCTGTTCATCAGCAGATTCCTGTATTTTGACAAAATCCTTGTGTACTTTATCCGATTCCGCCCTGACCCTATCGGCTTCCTTAAAGGTCTTTATCATCTTTTCATGATATTCCTGTGCAGCCTCGGCATACTCCTTTACTTTTTCGTGGTGTATTGAAGCCCCGTCTTTTGATTTCTGGGCTTCTTCAAGTAATGTCTTGAGTTCCAGGTTACTTTCAAGCTGGTCCTTTTTCCCTTTGAACTCTTCTATGAGATGACCGATTTTCTCTACCAGCTCACGTTCTTTATTTGAGTCCATCACCCTGGTCATCTGCTCAAATTCAAGATGGTCAATCTCCTTCTTGAGATCCTTTAGAGATGGTCCGTCACTCAGGTGCAGGTCCTTCCTGAGTTTATCTACCTGTGCATAGACCTTACTGGCCTTTTCATTTACTTCATCACGCTTGGCCTTGTTCTCACTGACCAATGTATTATTGGTATCCCTCTGGTTCTTGAGTTCCTGGGCTTCATCAATGAGTTCCTTTGTGCGCTTGTTAAGTTCATTTCGTTTGCTTGCTAACGTACTTGCTTCACTGTTAAGCTTGTTACGCATTTCCTTATATTCTTCAGATTTTACACTTAAATCTGACTTCCTGGTTTGAAGTTCTTGTAGCATTACCTGTTAGTCCTCCTTTTCCAGCTAATAACACTGGTATTTTTTTGTATCTCATAATGGACGATACAACATTTTGACAGCCGAGCCAGCTGTCGCTTTTTTGGCTGGTGGATTAGTATACCCAATCACCCGCCCAATCCATCTTACTCTTATTATGAAGGGACAAGATTAAAAGAATATTAATAAATTGATTGTTTTTTTAAATTAAAAGAGGAATGAGCATTCTTGCATTTATCTGGGATAAATCCTTAAAACCCTTACCTCCAACCCAATCAGTTCAATATAATCCTGGAAATCTATAAATCTCTTCACCATCAAGTAATAATGGATACTCCGGTGAATGTCCTTTTAAATAAGGGCATCCCTTTTAACCTTTTCGGAGGATTTGGCCTTGCAGTTTATATCGATACCTTTGTAAACAGGCAAGTCAGGAAAATGCTCACGTCGTTCGCATTTTCTAAGCCCACAGGAAAGTATATATTTTCCTATATGTTAAATGAAGTATTTAACGGATGGATAAAAAACGATGCCTGACGGAAAAAACCATAATATCATCAACATCACTGTATTGGTTATCATCATTTCAGGACTTTATTCCTTATCTACAAGGGCTGATATTGTATTGCCCATGGAATATTTAAATTTTCAAACTATATCGATTTTTTCGATCTCATACCTATTTGGCACCTTTTTCCTGAGCCCTGACCTGGATATACACAGTTCCCCTTACGGGAGATGGGGAATATTCAGGTTCCTGTGGTGGCCATACAAGGTTATGTTCAAGCACAGGGGACTGTCGCACCATTTCATTTTCGGACCTTTAACGATCCTTGCCAATTTCACCCTCATACTTTTACCAGTCCTGGTATTGTCTGGATCTAATGTATACCGGATACCAGTTGAACTCATCGCAGCGGTCGTGCTGGGTATATGGATATCCATAGAACTGCATATCCTGGCTGATATGGTTGTCTCGGAGATATATTAATGTGGGTAAGCAGGAAGCAATATCACAGCCTGGTCTTTTCTATTGCACATAATCTTATAGATTAACAACGAAAAAGATGCAAAGTATTTTATCATTCTGCAATTAACAGACACATAAAGGTGATATAAATTCACGAATACAAGTTAAAGCGAGGATTCAAGCCTGAAATGGACCGCATAAAAGAAGTATTACAGGACAGTTTCCAGGTTCCGGTGACCGAAGAGGATGGAAAACTCATCGTCAGTTACGGCGCACTTCAGCGTGTAGAGGCCAGTATTGTAGATAAGAAACTGTTAGTGGACACAACGCCCAACCCAAACGTCCCTGACGAGGAGATACTCGAAACCAACAAGAGGTTCAGGAAATTCCTGGATGATGCCACAGGCTATACTGCAAAACAACGGGTCAGCAAAGCGAAAAAAGAAGTTGGGAAATAATCGTTTCATAATTCAGGTATGAAGATGGAACCCGGACCACTGGACAAGCTGAAAACTCTTGATATTCCCACCACCCTGCGAATATGTGCAGGAACGGACGGGTCGGTTACATACCTGCTGGAAGTTATGACAAAACAGCAGGTAGATGTTGTGACCAGTATCCAGGAAGTGGGAGAAGCTACCGAAGCAGAGGCAAAACTGCTTGACATCAAATCGGGCGACCCTGTGAACCACAGGGAGGTCGTGCTTGAGGTCTCGGGAAAGCCCTATGTGTTCGCCCGCTCACTTGCCCCCATAGACCTGATGCCCGGGGGCATGAAGGCTGACCTGATACGGGCCGACATCCCAATAGGACGGATATTAAGGAAATACAAGTTCGAGACCAGAAGAGATATCGTCAATATCGGGATGAAAAATGGAGAGGGAGTGTTCAGTGGTGTTCCAGTGCTGTCCAGGGAATATAATATCATACACGGCGGGCGTGTCTTGATGTGGATAAATGAACAATTCCCTGTAGATGACAGATGGGAACCATAGATGACTGCCCGCTGCATTAAGGTGCAGAGACCCTGGATTTCAGGATATCACTTACCTGGTTAACTATCTCAGGATAATCTCCAAAAGCTACTCCCAGGTCAATAGTACCGACCACATCCACAACTCCTATAGCAGCAATTCCATATCCTTCTTCGTTCTTAATAGTGGTCACCACTACAGGTATGCCGGAATAGTCCCCTGTCCTGGGGATGGACTTGATGGTTGAGTTGGTCTCAAGTGCCTTTTCCAGAATAGGTCCGGTATATTCATAGTCCAGTACTTTACCTTTTTCGATCCTCACACCTGGTTTGTTCAGCGTCCGCATGGTGATGGGAAGTCCCAGCAATTCGTGGATTGCCTTTGCTATTGGTACGATCTCCTTACTGGTGGAATCTGCTGTGATTGTTATGCCAAGATATTCCATAATTTTCACTCCGATAATTGATATTATCACTGAAATATATATAGACCACTATTGAAATACCTTTCCAGGGATGCCGCAAATTGTATAGTTCCCATTTGGTAACTTATAGATTGACCCTTTCCACTTAGTTTCAATCAAATCTTTTGACAGGATTAACAGGATATACAGGATTGAATCGTATCCTGTCAATCCTGTTTATCCTGTCTGAAATTTTCATTTTCTTGAAAAACCTGGAATGAACAGCTCTAATGCAGCACCTGCCGGTATACTTCAATGGTCTTCGCCGAGATATCCTTCCAGTTAAAGTCTGAGATCACTCTTTCCCTTCCTTTTTTACCCATTCTGTACCGCTTTTCAGGGTCATGGTATAACCCGGCGATTGCCTCTGAAAGACCTTCATCACTCCTCGGCTCCACCAAAAGCCCTGTCCTGTTATGGTCTATGATATCAGGCATCCCGCCAGTCCGGATTCCAATACACGGTGTCTCGCATGCCATGGCCTCCAGGAGGACAATACCAAACGGCTCATAGACACTGGGCAGCACGAATAGGTCGGAAAGGGAATGTAACTTGACGAGTTCGCTCCTGCTAACACGCGGGAGGCAGAGGATATGTTTTTCATTATAAATATCCTGCTGGCCGACCATGACGAGCATGATCTCAGGTATCTGCTTAGCAAGATTCTTCACGGCATTGACCAGGTACCTCACACCCTTTTGCGGGTCATCCCTACCGACGAACAGCACGATAAACCTGTTATCAAGCTGGTATTTCCTGCGGATATCATTTGCTTCCTGGTGCTTGAAGACTGCAGTATCCACGCCGTTAGGTATGACAGTGATCTTGTTGTAATTAATACCAAAGGTCTGGTTAAGTTCTCTTCGCATGTATCTCGATACTGCAATGAACATATCCACCTTATCCACTACATTCTGTTCCATAACAACACTCAGCCTGTTTGGCTTGAGCCTGTTGATCTCGGTACTGTGGGCCGTCATCACCAGGGGCAGTCCCGTATCATTTTTAGCTTCTGTTGCAGCCATCTGGATCAATCCTCCATGTGAATGCAGCAGGTCAAGTTTTGCATTCGAAAGATGTTCCTCCACCATCCCGGCTACATTGAAATTGGTCGTGACCCTTTCAAAATCCTTACTTGAATAGTTCAATGCAGGTACTAAAGATTTTGATGACTTTTGAACATACACACTTCCTGCCTTCTGGCCGTCTAATCCTTCAACATGTGGTGTAATTCCGAAGGCCTGGTTAAGTTCTCTTTGCATGTATCTTGATTCTGCATTGAACCTGTCCAACTTATCCACTACATTCTGCTTTATAAAAACGTCCAGCCTGTCTGGCTTGGGCCTGTTGATCCCGGTACTGTGCGTACTATGCGCAGTCATCACCAAAGGCAGATGGGTGTCATCTTTTGCAGCCATCCGGATCAATCCTTCTTGTGAAGGCAGCAGGTCAAGTTTATCATTTGGAAGATGTTTCTCCATCATCCCGGGCACATTGAAATTTGTTAATATCTTTTCAAATATATTATGGGAATGGTTCGATGCAGGTACAACAGGTTTTGATGACCTGTGTACAAATACATTTCCTGCCTTCTGGCTGTCCAATCCTTCCACATATGACGTAAACACATGCACTTGCCTGATACTCTCTGCAAGATGTCTTGTCAGTTCGGTCACATGGACCCCAACCCCACCAAAAATTTTTGGTGGGAATTCATACGAGAGAAAACCTACACTTATCTCATTTGTTTTTTGCTGTCTTGTTGCCATTTATCTATCTTCCTGTGCAGAGTTCTGCACAATTAACTGCTCGCTAACGCTCGCAGTTACTAAAGTATATGAAGTAATATACTGTATATAATTGAAAAACCCCTAATTTCAATCACTTAATAACTATCACTCAATAATTAACACATAATATAGCACTAATATGCATTAAAGGTTATGATAAAATGCCAAAACCTCTTGTAGTCGGAAATGGGTCCCTGCTAGTGAATCTTGACAGGAACGCAAGCATACGGGACATGTACTTTCCTCATGTGGGTGATGAGAACCACGTAAACGGCCGCCACTGCCGGGTAGGAGTGGTGGTCGAAGGGAAAAACCTGGATATGGTATCCCTTATAGGAGATGACTGGGTATACAGGCTTGGTTATAAGAAAGATACATTAGTAACCGACTCCTACTTCCACAATGATCGGCTCGATATTGATCTGAGGTTAAACGAATGCGTGCATCCTTTCGAGAACGTGTTCATTCGCAAAATATCAATAACCAACACTGACACAGAAGATATCGAACTGAAGCTGCTGTTCTCCCATGACATTGCACTTTACGAGAATCCTATGGGGGATACAGGAGTGTATGATCCGGCATTGCAGTCCATAATACATTACCAGCGCTCACGCTATTTCCTTATCAATGGCTCACCACACTTCGACCAGTATGAGATCGGTCCCAAAGGAGAGAACGAATCCAGTATAATACGGTCGGCAGAGCTTAATATGAACTCTATCCAGGTAGGGGCAGTGAACAGTTTTGTCAGGTTCTCCAGGCATCTTGCAGCCGGTGAAACAAAAACACTGTATTACTGGATAGCGGCCGGAAAAACATTTTCTGATGTCAAGCGGCTTAATGAGCTGGTCCTTGAAAGAACTCCTGAGCGAATGATGGCCGAAACCGGGCAGTACTTTCATTCATGGGTGAATAAAGAGGAATATGACTTTTTTGACCTTCCAGCGAAGGTGGCAGACCTGTTCAAACACAGCCTGCTTATCATACGCTCGCAGATCGACAATGATGGGGCGATCATCGCTGCCAATGATAGTGATATCCTTGAACGGTTCAACATGGATTCATACAGTTATATGTGGCCGCGGGACAGTGCGTTCATTGCCATGTCGCTGGACATGACACGGTATTCCGGAATTGTGCATAAGTTTTTCAATTACGGTCATGACCTTATCAGTGAGCATGGATATTTCCTGCAGAAGTACAATCCTACAGGTACCCTGGCAAGCGGCTGGATGCCCTGGCTCACTCCAGAGGGACATGTACAGCTTCCCATACAGGAAGATAGTACTGCCCTCATACTCATAGCCCTGTGGAACCACTACAAGACCACCAGATGTATTGAGACCATTGACCAGCTCTATAATTCCATGGTAAAGCCAGCTGCTGAGTTCATGACAAGGTACCGGGATCCTGCAACCGGGCTTCCAAAACCCAGTTACAACTTATGGGAGGAGCATAGGGCTGTCCATACCTACACATCTTCGACCGTTTATGCGGCCCTGAAGTGTGCGGCCGGGTTTGCACGATTGTACGAGGATGATGACCTTGCAAGGAAATACAGCACGGCTGCCAAGGAGATAAAAGCGGGGATCGAGACACATCTGTATGATGAAGAACTGGGGCGGTTCCTGCGCAGCATCGACCCGAGGGATGAGACTGTTGATGCCAGTCTACATGCCGTTTCCCAGTTCAAGGTGCTGCCACCGGATGATAGCAGGGTGGTCAATACCATGCAAGCCATAGAGGAGAAACTCTCAGTAAAGACAGATGTAGGGGGCATTGCCCGGTTTTACGGGGATGAGTATCACCAGGTAATCGAGTACGATCGTGAGATTATACCAGGCAATCCCTGGTTCATATGTACTCTCTGGGTAGCCCAGTGGTATATCCAGAAGGCACAGAGCATTAGCGACCTGGAAAAGCCAAGAGAGATCCTGCTGTGGGTCACAGAGCGTGCAACCCAGACCAGCATCCTGGCAGAGCAGTTGAATCCTTTTGACGGGAGTCCTTTAGGTGTCAGCCCGCTTACGTGGGCCCATGCCACTTTTGTGATTACGGTTATGGCTTTTGTCGAGAAGGCGAGGTTGCTGGAGAAGGAGTGATGATGGAATTAAAGCAGTATTGAAGTGGAGGTGGTGGAGAATCTATCGGGAACTTAGAATATCCGGAAATCGTGAGGATTAACCCGTTTTTCCATTGGAATTTTATGGATAAGTTGACTAAAACTGAGACTCCTGCAATGTTGGAAGGTTTGGCCGATCATCAATGAAATTGGGAGGAATTTTTCAATTTTAATTTGACAATAAAGGAAGAAAATGGTCTGAAAATTAAAAGTAAGTGAGCATAGCAGCGATCCAGAGTTACCAAGGGCTCTCGCACCTCAGTACAGTAAGGAACGTGGGAGGGATTATTTAATATGTCCGAAATAAGCAACAATTCGAATTTCTTTTTTGCGTTAAGTAGAAAATGATCAGGAAAATCACAACTCGATTATAGGGCGTGTCCTACAACGTAGTTGATATATCAGTGGAGTGCTAATATATCAACTATATAGTGGGACATTACCGAATTTTTGAGTTTCATCTTTGGGACATTATGCGCAACCCTCAAATAAAGTAGGAAAACTGGGAAAAGAATATATCTAATAAAGTATCTATTTTAATCATCTTTAATAATGATTATAGTTGGGTGGTTATATGAAAATTTATTGCGCATCAGACATGCATATTGGTTATGAACGTTCTAATCATTCGAAAATAAAAGAATTTTTTAATATTGTAAAGGAAAATGCAGATGGACTTATTCTATGTGGTGATACTTTTGATTTATGGAGATATCCATATCATAAGATATTAAACACAGTAAAACCTGATTTTGAGGATGTAATGTCTCATCTGAAACAGACAGCTGCAGAAGTGCCTACTACAATAATACCTGGAAATCATGATTATAATCTTATGAAATTATGGAAAGATTATGGAGAATATAA
>JAIWAT010000040.1:0-11768 GCA_048634225.1 Anaerolineales bacterium
GATCGTTCCGAAAGGAACAGAAGGTGCAGATATGCGGAAGGTCAGGAAGGTGAAAAGCGTGGTTGAGGTTCTCGATATGAGCGTCGATACAGGTGATCTGCTGACAAACGAGGTCATCACATGGGATCCCGTGGATGATCAATTCGTATTTGGAAAGAGTTTCATCTTTGATTCGATCCAGCAGGAATTCGGTGTGAAAGAAAGTTATCTAAAGGAAGAAGTGAGGAGAAGAGCTGCTGTCCTGGATTACATGTATGAACAAAACATCACGGATTTCAGGGATGTGACAACCATCATCCAGGAATATTATACCAAACCTGATGAGACATACTCGATGGCGTGTGAAGTGTTGAATCCATGAAAATCAGCGATATCACAACAAAGGAAAACCTGAAGGATACCGCACTCGGAATTCTACTGATCGTTTCGTTGATCGCATTCAGTATATCCGCTGCGCTCAGGATCAGGGCAGGGTTCAATATCGGATATGCGCTGCCGCATCCATACACGATCATAACTTTAATTTTTCTCATTATATCCATCATTGTTATAGTTACTATGAAAAGAGGAGGCAGGATCACACCATATCGACCGGCTGAGGAATATCACCGGGTGGATCTTGACATATCTCCGAACACTATATATGAAAAATATCTGAAACTATGCTACAAACTCGGAAAGTACTTTGACAAACAGCCGAATATCACACTGCTCCAGAAACTATCAAGAGTAGGGATCACAGGCATCAGTCCCGGCACATTCACTGCGATGCAGATCATAACACCGATCATCGGCGCTGTAATTGCTCTTATAATCTCATCGATACTTTTCATCTTTATTCCGCCTATCATCAGTCCATTCCATATCGCCCTGCTCACCGGACTTACGATCCTTGGAACATTTCCGCTTACGATGCATGTAAAGACATACAACAAAAAGGTGAAGATCGATAACGAACTCCCTTATGTGCTTGCCCACATGTCCATCATGGCTGCAACCGGTGCAACCCCGCTGAAGACCATAGAGAATATAGCGGTGTCTGATTATGGTGATATCTCATCCGAGTTCAGGAAGGTGCTTTACAAAACGAATATCCAGGGCGAGGATGCGATCACAGCGCTTGATCATCTCGCGATGGTCACACCATCGATCATATTCAGGGAACTCTGCCTCGATCTTGCGAATCTGATCCATGCAGGAGGGGGATTGAAACAGTATCTAGAGGATAAGACAGCATATCTCCTTGAAAGGAGGAGAAGGATGGAAAAACAGTTCGCAGATTCTCTTGCAATGTATGCGGAGTTATATGTCGGCGGGATCATGATGCTGGCGATTCTCGGGATCATTGGCATCATAACAGCAGGAGCGCTCGGAATAAGCGTCGGAGATATTCCGATAAATACCGTATTTGGCATCTTCATCTATGGCATTGTGCCTGCGGCTAATGGTTTATTTATTTTGATACTGGAGTTGATGTACATTGATTAATATCGGCGACATTATGATCACATACCGGAAATTCACATTGAAGCATGATGTAAAGAATGAATATCTCATCATTGGAGTACCTGTTCTGGTAGCGATCATCATCATCGCATGGAGTTTCTGGACATTCCAGTCTTATGACCCATCTGAATCACGGGTAAGTGGCGATGTCTATGCTGATTACCTGAAAAGTGTAGGGAAAGTAACAGGTGAGGCAACCAACAGCGGGCCGATCATGCCATGGGTGATAAAATACATCGACCACATCATAATACTGGCTATACTGATTGCGATCGTGCCATACTCTGTCAGTTCATTCATCGAGAGGATGAGGCTAAGGAGATATGAAGAGGAGTACAGTGAATTTCTGTTCGAGATCTCAGAACTGCTGCGAAGCGGGATCGATCCCATGAAATCGCTGATAGAGATAGCAAAGACAGGCAGTGCTGGAGAAAAAGGGATAGTCAAGACACCGAAGGCTCACTTAAAAGCATTGACGCCACTTATCAAAGGTGCTGCTTCCATGCTCGCCATAGGGCATTCATTCGAGCATGCGATGACAAAGATGGCGGCCGATACAAAGAGCGAACTGATCAGGAAATATGCCTATCTTGTGGTGATGGCTACATATACCGGAGGGGATGTGTCAAACATCATTTTCAGGACATCTGCAGACATGAAAACTTTTTTAAAGATCCAGAAGGAAAAAGAAAGCGATCTCAGACAGTATATGGTCATCTTCTATGCTTCACACCTGGTTCTGATAGTAACAATCTACATGCTCTGCGACCAGTTGCTGCCATATATGGAGAATATCGAACTCGGTTCCGGAGGAGGTGTCCTGTTCGGCGGGGGTGGTACCACGGTCGGAGGTGGCTTTGAAAACATCGATATCACGCGGTATCTCTTTCACCTGATCATGATCAATGCCTTTGCCATGGGGCTTGCCGTCGGAAAGATCACGCATGGATCGATCAAACAGGGGCTTCTCCACTCCTCAACACTCATGATCATCAGTTATATCGCATGCATCATACTGATCATTCCCGGAGCAGGCACCGATGTGGAGATAACAGTGATATCCGGAGACCAGCAGACAGGAATGCCGGTGGTTGTATTGAGGGAGCCTGTCGTGTTCCAGGTGATGGAGAAGGGCGAGCCATATACGGAAAAGGTGAAGATCTCCGTGAAAGGTCCGGGAGGCAAAAAAGGAAAAGCGGACCCGAATTATGCGGAACCTGATAAGGACGGAATGATCAGTACGAAGATCACGCTCGGCTCTGCACCGGGTCTGTATACCATCATCGCAGAGGCTGGCGGTGCCGAAGGGATCACAACCGCGACAGCAAGGAGTTATAAGCCTGGAAGGAGGTAGATCTAAGAGATGATCCTGATCGCATCTGGTCTTAAATGCATATTCACGCTGCTGTTGGTTCTGATACCGGATGCATACCGCCTTGGGGCATCAACAACAAGCACAGCATTCCCGACCGAGGCTCTGTGCCATCCTTGCATCGAGTTTTGAGAGCGGCTCATCCAGCAACAGAATCGCCGGATCGGTGACGATGGCTCTGGCAAGCGCAACCCTCTGCTTCTCCCCGCCGCTTAAGTTTTCAACACTCCTGGATAGTAGATGGGAGATCCCGAGCATATCTGAGACATCAGATACCTTTCTGTTAATCACATCCTTTTTATATTTTTCAAAACAAGATACTGATTCTCAAGAAAATCCGACCGAAGGGAGGATTTTGTTCTAAGCCTGCGCCGCTGTATACAAACAGACTTGACCAAACTGTTCAGAATGTTTCATTTTACCATTTTTCTGACAGTTTCTAACCAACATAAACACCTCATTATCACAATAATAATGATGACATTTAAATAGGATGAATGTCTATATTATTTTAGTGGTGTAATTCAGATGAAAGATACAATCATTATACCAACATGGCTCAGCATATCGGTCGCAATTGATTATGCATGCACGCTCTGGTTTGCCGGAAATAAGGAATACCTGATCGAAAATGAACACAGCGCGCTACTTACCCATGTTGTGGAGCATGATATTTTAATCCCATATCTCATGCTCATCATGGCAGTGTATTTCACCTGCGCATACATCGCCCTTGATGCGCTGCACAATCATCGATTGCTTCCTATGGCATGCGTGAGTATCATACTTGTTGCGATAGCACATACGTTCGGCGGCATATCATGGTATGTTAGAAATGATATATACTCAGGCACGATCATCATCATCCCACAGATTGCGTTTGTATTGATGGTTCTGTGTTTCACGTTTCTTCTGCTGGATCAATGCAAACTTCCGTTTAATCTCCATCATATTCTACAAAAATAAGTTTAAAACCTTCTTTTAAGTCAACGTAAGTTTACTTAAAATACGGATTTTTATGTAAGTCAACAATAGTTGTCATACAGACTTTGAAACGTTCTAAGTCATTGAGGGTTGAATTACAAATGGGGATTGAGAGTAGGCTTTCATCTATACAGCCTTCGATTTGTGTCTTGTCGCCCCATTATAGAGTTTCATCCCAGCAAGAGCTATTTTTGAAAAAATAGATTTCTCATCATCGTTTTTGAATGCCCATGGTTTTTGAATGACCACCATGCAATCCCCCATCAGAATCAATATATGAATAAGTAGCTATGTACCCAGGCATATCGAAAACTGCTGCTGCAACTGCAGCAAACGATGACGTTCTGCTCCTGTGCCCGTATGCAGTTTCCATACTGGAACCTGCGTCCCTATCTGCCTGGTTCATATCTAACATTACTTGTTGTGTTACTCCAATCCTATTTTTAAAACTCATATTTCCATACTCCATTTATTAAAACATCTCCTGTTCTTTAGATCAAGTGAAATTTTTCATTTTTCACTTTTTACTCTTCGTCATCAATTTCGTCGCTCTCTGCCCGCTCTTTGCATTTGCAATTAGCACATTTTCCGTTGCACTTACAATCCATGGTATCACACCTCTTTTATTTTATTTTAGTTTATAAAATCAGGTTAACTGTAAAAACCTGAAACACCGTTCGCACCTTTGAACGCCGCCTATACAACAGCACAACAGCCGCAATTGCGGTCAACGGCCACTCCAGCACCCA
The DNA here is from genome assembly GCA_048634225.1 of Anaerolineales bacterium. Classification (GTDB taxonomy): domain Archaea; phylum Halobacteriota; class Methanosarcinia; order Methanosarcinales; family Methanocomedenaceae; genus Methanocomedens_A. The sequence goes on from JAIWAT010000040.1 coordinate 4,612, forward strand.
GAAGAGTTTTCTTCATTATCTGCTGCTACAGCAGGTATGATCAATGAAATGATCATGATCAATAGCATAATATTTACTGCAAGAGCCTTCCGGCTCTTTTTTTGCTTTGTTTCTGTCATAACATACCTCCTTTTAGGTATACCTTCATAGGCAGTTAGGTTCAGAAATAGTCTACCCAAATAAAATTAGGTTTAAGATGAATAACCAAACCCAGTTGCGCCAAAACTAACACGGCAGCTTACAAAAAAGTAAGAGGAACTCTCGTAAGGGACTATCTACTTGAATGAGGAACCGGAAGCATCTGGTTGAAGATAAGTAGTGTTAATAGTACCTGTCATTCATTTGCGAAAAGATACTCCGTCCTTCTGGTTTCAAAACTCTTCAGATATCCAGCAACTCTATCCCACTATCCCTGGCAAATTTCTCAGCGCTTTTTGTGTAACCTGCCCTGGACAGGAAGAACAGCTTTTTATCAGCAGGAGCGAATTCGGACAATTCAACATTTTCCATGAGTTTTTTCATCTCTTTATAACTTGCAGCTCTGTTTCTCCACTTTATCTCAAATATATAAACCGTACCTTCTTTTTCACCTACCAAATCGAATTCGATGCTGTCTTTATTATAGTTATCCAGAGTTAGCCCGAACTTCTCTTCCATTTTATACCTGAATTCATACTCCTTTGCTCTGCCAAGTTCAGTACTTGCCCTGAGATATTTTTCCTCCAGATGCTTCATGTAGCGTTCTGTAACCTTCTTTGGGAATGTCAGCCTTTCAATTCCAAATTCTTTGCCTGATATCCAGAGTCCGATGAGTGGGTCAATGATAAAGTATTTCCCATCTTCCTTTGCTACGAGATCTATTTCTTCCAGGGCTAAAAGATAGTTTCTCGCCTCTCCCTGGGATTTTCCAAGCAGCTTAGCGATCTGCGACTGGGTTAAGTACGGGTCATTCGAAAGTATACGCAGCACTGATTTCAGGGGAGCCTTATATCTCGCTCTTTCGAGTGAGGTGGTATAAAGGTAGTTACACAGGTCGTTTATCCGCCCTCCTGCTCCGAGTACCTCTTCCACGAGCACTTCTTTGAGGAGCATTTTGCTGGGTTTAACATCAAGTAATACCGTCTTTTCCTTGAGTCTGGAAGTGATATGCCTGATATATTCCGGATGTCCGGAGGTATATCTGTAGATCAGGTCGGCGGTGACATTATCGAAATCAGCTATCTTCCCTACCAGTTCCTTTGATGCCTCCTTTTCCAGATATCTTATGTAGATCCTGGAAAGTTGAGCGAAAATAGGGCTGTCGGTGTTGTTCAGGATATTCTCCATCATCCTGACTGCTGATCCGCTTATACAGAAAACCACATTTTCATCGTTCAAATGTTCCCTGAAAATTGCCAGAACATTGCCAATACCCTTGAACCTGTTGAGGAGCATGATATCCTGGAACTCATCTAGAAAAACAGGCACAGGTCTGTTCTCCAGTGCTGCAATTTCCCTGAGCAGCACAAAGCAGTACTCAATGAGCACCTGGTATTCAGGACTGCGCTTTTCATATTCATTGAAAATGCTCTCCAGAAGCGGGTAAAGATCAGGATTATATAGTTTCTGGTTAAGCAGCGCTGTTCGTGTCAGATATTTTTCTTCCGAGTCTTTATGATATGCCCAGAAGAGCGTGGTTAAGATGAAATGCAGCGAGAAGTCCGCAGGCTCACCCATCATACGCTGCACATTCAGGTAGATCGGGATACTCTTCGTGTGGTTTCTTCTTATAAACTCCTTTATGAGCATGGTCTTGCCGGTTCTTCTCAGTCCGAGAATGGCAATGTTTTCCTTGCTGCCTTTTTTAGTTATAACCTCCTCCAGTATGAACTCCATCCTCCGGAGTTCCTGTTTCCTGTTCACGAATAGTTCCCTCTCACCAGGTGGGTAGAAGGTTTTCAATGGATAATACATATATGTATTAATACAGATATGTATTAATAAAGATTTCGTTGTTCGGTTCTATATTATATGACATCCAATCAGGTCAAGCTGGATTCAATAAGGCAGCTTACCAAAATATATACAACAAAAAAAAAGAAAACCGCCCCTTAACAGGAGCAGCATGATCCGCACTGTGGTGCATTTGGATCCCTGACAATGAACCCTTTTCCTGCTTCATTATCTATAAAATCGATCTCGGCACCATCAAGTGATTCCTGGATACTGGATGCTATAAGTATCCTGACGCCATTACTGGTAAGTTCAACATCTTCCTCATTCCTGGTATCATCCAGTGACATTCCATACCTGATACCACTGCAACCCATACCTGCCGTGAAAATACGCAATGCATGGTCCTGCTTGTTCTCCTGTTCCAGGAGATTTTTCAGCTCTTCTGCTGCTAAATCTGTTATATCTACCATTGTATCACATTTGTTTATTCATTATTTAGAATTTCACAATATAATAATATATGATTTGTTCGAAACCATACGAACTAAGTTTATTATTTATTTAATAAATACCTGTTGGTCTTTGTTTGAACAGCCATATTATTTCAATATTATGATTTTACCTTATCAAAAGAACTTAGAGGCAAGGGTTGGAGTAACCTGGCATAACTCTGCATAGCTGCAGTAATCACATGGTGCGTCATCCGGGCGGTGGGGCAGCCTACCGTCCCTTATCTTCCGGATCCTGCTGGCAAGTACCAGCACCTTCCTCCGGTCAGCCCGTTTGATCTTTATATTGCGTACAATACCATATCTGGCATATTCCACAGTTCCCGAACTCACAACACAGTCATATTCTTCCTCCACCAGGATGGAAAGGGCAGTGAGCTTAATCCTGTCATTTTTCCATATACCTGATTCAGGGGCACGGCCCGTACGGATAATTGACAGGCCCGGCATATCATCCGCCATAAGTAACCGGTCAGGGCTTCCGGACAGGCCAAACTTCTTTGAATATAACACAGGCTCAGTATCATGGGACGTGAGCAGCTCAACCAGCCTGTCACTACCCAACCTTTCAACTGATTCCAGAATTCCGCACTTAATCCCTTCCAGGTGCGACCTTACAGCCTCAACGGCTTCAAAAAGCATTTCTTCATCAATGCCCTTTAGCTCCTCCCTGTAAATGGCAGTAAGCTGGTTTGCTGCAATATCAAGGAGTTCCTGCAGTGCATCATCCATGTTCCCTGACCGTACCACATCTGCATAGGACCGGGCCATTTCCCTGATCAATAGTGACTCGACATAAGCAGAAGTAATGGTATTTCCGGGCCTGGGCTCTTTATAAGTATAATAGACCTGTCTGGGACATTTGAGATAATTGCTGATATCAGATACTTTTATGTGATCTTCCATATTCCTACCCTTTGCGAAGTAATCAGTAAAACACTGAAAGTTTTTTCATTATATTTTAGCATTGTGATTCATTGTGCAAAACCGTTATATTTAATAAGTATCACAATAGACTTTTCTGTAACACTTTTTCTAAAAATAGTGTTACTGTTGTAATATTTAGCTTAACTGAGATGAAATTCATGACAGAAAAAATTGGAATACTGGCACTTGGTCACGGAAGCAGACTACCGTACAATAAAGATGTTGTATCCGGGGTTGCTAACCTTATTGCAGAGACATACGAAAATACAGTGGTCAATATTGGATTTATGAACATGGACGATCCAACAATGGATGAGGGATTGAAGGCCTTTGAAGGTACGGGAGTGAACACCATAGTGGCCGTTCCCATATTTTTAGCACACGGCGTGCATACCACAGAGGATATCCCACAGATATTGGGTATCAGCAGGGAGAACCGCAGTACGACAATCCAGCTTAACGGCAACGATGTGACCCTTGTCTATGCCGAGCCCCTGGGTGTTGACCGACTGGTAGCTGAGCTGGCATATAAGAGGGTAATGGAAGCACTGGAATAAAAGTCTCATATGCTGTTCGAAAATAAAGATGTGGCTGTCATAGACCTGACCCACGGCGGCATTCCCCTGGCACAGCACATCGCCAGACAAGCGCGAAGCGTTACCGGTATTGACATATACGGTACCGTGGGCAGTGATGTACTGTCAGGGCTTGAAAAGGACGGCATAAAGATCGCTGATAAAATAAACACTGATATCGACCTGATAGTTGCACCGGTACACCTAAACCCTGCCCTCATGCCTGACAGTGGCGACTGTACCGTTATCACTCATCACAGGGCAGCAGGTGAACTCATATCAGGCACCCCAGGCGGGAGCCTGGAGGGGAGAATTGTAGAAATAACAGGTACGGGCGCCAAGACAAGTACTGCCACACTACTGGCTGATATGGCATCCCGCAGCATGTCGGTCCTGTCCCATACCACCCGCGGAGTGGAGCACTGGCAAAATGGTGTACCCACAAAGGTACATCACGGCCTCAGCATCGCACCGGGCAGCATCCTTGAGGCACTTGAACATGCTGCCGCACTTGAACATGCCGCTGATATCAAGCCCGACCTGTATATATTCGAAGTATCCCTTGGCGGCACCGGAGCTGCCGATGTAGGTATCATTACCAGCCTGGATAACGAGTACACTATAGCCGGCGGCAGCAGCACATCCACCAGGGCCAAGATGCAGATGGTAGACTATGCAAAACACGGCAGCACGCTGCTTGTAAACGCGTCTGTTGGGCAGATAGATCCACCTGATGATGTGAAAATTATCACCTTCAGTGATACACCAGGGAAGGGCGACGTGTATATGAACGATCCGCACACTGGAATCCAGACCATCAATTGCGAATCCCTGAATTGCGGAACCATTCGGTTCATGCCAGGTCCAGGTTATGACCCCTCGTCCTATTCCACAGCTATGGTCTGTGCGGCCGCAGCCGCCTGTATACTGGATGTGGGACCAGGGAATATCGAATCTACACTGCTCGATTTCCAGGGAGTGCACGGCAGGATGAGGCAGGTTGAGTGGGCAGGCCGGAAAATGGTGGATAACTCTAATTCCGGCATGAACATTAACTCAGTGGGGCATGCACTGGAATATGCCAGGAATATTGCAAAAACCGGCAACAGGCTTGTACTTGCACTTGGCGAAGAGGCAAAGCAGGTATGCGAAGGGCTTGACCCTGAAGATGTCAGTACCTTTACCATTGAACACGGCAGTGATGTGGATGATATTATCCTGGTAGGCGAGAGAATGGAAGGTATAAGCGGAAATAACATCCACCATGCAGACAGCCTCAACAGCGCAATCGAGATGGCAGAATCGCTGACAAAAGAGAACGATATTATAATTTCATGTGTAAAATGTTTCAGATAAACCGGAGGATAATAAAAGAATGAGTCCAGCACCCAAACCCCCTGAACCCTTGATCATGCATCCCAGACCCAGTTCCATCGTGGCAGCACTGTATACCCTGCGCGACCTTGATGTGGACGTAGTAATCCTGCACGGCCCGGCAGGGTGTAGTTTCAAACATGCCAGGCTCCTTGAAGAGGACGGCCTGCGTGTGGTCACCACTGCACTGGACGAGTCCGGTTTCGTGTTCGGCGGCCATGATGAACTGGTAAATATACTCAATAAGGTTATCGAGATGTTCGACCCGAAAAGTATAGGCATCGTGGGTACCTGCGCCAGTATGATCATAGGTGAGGAACTGCACGAAGCAGTCCTGGAAGTGAACCCTGACGTCCCTGTGATAGAAGTGGAAGTGCATGCCGGGTACCGTGAGAATACCAAAGGCGTGGTCATTGCACTGGAATCGGCACTGGCTGCAGGGATTCTCAGCGAGGAAGAGTTCGAACGGCAAAAGGTACTCTTAAATGAAGCCACTGAAGTAGAGAAACGCCACGGTGCAGCCAGTAAGGAATACCTGGAACCCAGCCGCGGCGATACCAAATACACAGTGGCAAAGCGTATCATACAATTATTAAAGGAAGGCAAGAAGTGCATCACCATCATGAATGCCAAAAAGGAGACCGGGTACATGTTCGCAGATATCAATGCGGCAGTGAACCAGGTGGCAAAGGACCTGGGCTCTGAATCAGTGATAGTCAATATGGCCAACCTGGATGAGAACCTTGGACTGGACAGGGTCAGGGCTCATGCCCGCAACATTGCCCGCGACTTAAAAGGCATGGGCGTGGAAGTACATGAGATCATTGGCGGGCTGGACGAATATCCGGTAACCGGGGAAACCGTCAGCAAGCTGATTGCCGAAAAATACCCTGGATTTGATTTTGCCGTGATAACGGGCGTGCCCCATGCCATACCTATGGATAACCTGGAGGGTATGGAGATCATCTCTGTGACCAACGGGCCCAGGCAGGTACTGCCCCTCAAGGAAATGGGGCATGACCATGTAATAGTAGAGATCGACCTGCACCCAAAGACCCTGGGCATCAGCAATATCGTAGAATCCGAGTTCGGGGCCACCCTGCGTGAACTGGCACGGGAGGAAATGCAGTGAAACAGATTGCCATCTACGGTAAAGGCGGCATCGGGAAGAGCAGTACAGCGTCCAATGTGGCTGCGGCATGTGCAGATGAGGGATATAGTGTTACCATCATAGGCTGCGACCCGAAGAGCGACTCGTCCATCACACTGCTCGGGGGACATCGCATCCCCACTGTCATGGAACTGATGCAGCAGCGTGTTGAGATCACTGAGAAGGATGTGGTATTTGAGGGGTACAAAGGTATCAGGTGCGTGGAAGTGGGCGGTCCGGAGCCAGGTATCGGCTGTGCAGGCAGGGGCATAATCGTGGCCATCAAGATGCTGCAGAAGATTTCCACTGTCATGCAGGACTGTGACCTGATCATCTATGACGTGCCCGGGGATATTGTGTGCGGCGGGTTTGCGGCCCCCATCCGCAAGGGGCTGGTAAATGATACATATGTGCTTACTTCTGGCGAATACATGCCACTGTATGCAGCCAATAATATCTGCAAGGGCTTTGCCAGGCTGGGCAACCACTTGAACGGTGTGATCTGCAACAGCCGCAATGCAGAGAACGAGGAGGCTATTGTGAGTGCCTTTGCCAGGGAACTGGGCAGTGAACTACTGGCCTTTATCCCGAAGGACCCTCTCGTCCAGACCTGTGAGCGGGCAGGGTTCTCTGTTATCGAAAAAGAGCCTGATAGTGGGATTGCGAAAGTATACCGCAAACTTGCCC
>JAIWAT010000041.1:0-11689 GCA_048634225.1 Anaerolineales bacterium
GTCTAATAATTTTTAAATTACCCTTAGATTTGAAGGGGATACTTTTCGTGCAGTAATCCTGGCTTTATTTCGCCAGGCTTTCCCTCAGAACTTCCATCCCGCGTTCCAGGGCCTCATCGATCTTCCCAGCATCAGGACCCCCGCCCTGTGCCAGCTCTGGCCTGCCGCCGCCGCCGCCGCCCACAACTTTGGACATCTCCCGTACAAGGTCGCCTGAGTTTGCTCCTTTCATCAAAGTAAACTGCCCACATGCTGCAACAATCTTTGCACCTTCCAAGTTACTCCCTAATAGTGCAACTACGTCTGGATCTTCAGTTAATTCACTGGCAAGTTTCACTAGTTCATCAGTATCGACACCAATGAAATTTTTCTTAACGACTTTTACTCCTTTGACTTCTATAGCTTCTGAAATAAAACTAACAGCTCTTGCCACGGCCAGTTCTTCCTTAAGCCTAGCATTCTCCTTCTTGAACTCCTTCCATTCATTGAAGAACCTGGCAGTGGTCTCTGGCAGGTGTTCAGGTGCGACCTTCAATTCATCAGCACTCAACCGCAGCAGGTCGTCCAGTTCCTGCCAGCGCTTAACTGCTGCCACGCCTGCCGCATACTCCAGCCGCTCCACGCCGTCCTGTATCCGCTCGGTCTTTAAGATCTTAATGGGACCGATAAGCCCGGTATTGCTCACATGGGTACCGCCGCACGCCTCTACGTCATCCCCCACCTTGAGCACCCGGATCTGCTTACCCGGCGGCACACCGCCCTGGTACAGCACGAACCCGAACTTTTGCTCGGCCTTGGTCCTATCCATCCAGGAGATTTCCACAGGGATGTTGGCCATCACTGTTTCGTTGGCTATAAGTTCGATCTCCTTGAGTTCTTCATTGGTGATGCGTTTGAAATGGGACAGGTCCAGGCGTGCCCGTTCAGCACTATTTTGGGAGCCAGCCTGCCAGATATGGTTACCCAGCACCTTCTTGGAGGCATCGTTCACCACATGGGTGGCAGTATGGTGGCGCATATGTGCCAGCCGTCTCTCTCTATCCACAGCCCCGTCCACTATGTCCCCCGGTTCCAGGTCGATCCTGTCCTCGAAAACTGTATGAAATATCACGCCCTGCTCTATTAGGACATCAACCACCTGGTAGGTGGAATTCCCTTTGGTGATGACACCGTGATCATGAGGCTGCCCACCGCCCTCAGGATAGAACTGGGTCCTGTCAAGTATGATATTACCGTCAATAACTGCCACGACCTTTGCCTGGAATTCAAGCTCATCAGGCTGGTAATAATACGCCCTCTCTGTGTCTGGCAGTTTGTCTATACCGGGAATAACTTGTTCAACCTCTTCCTTATCCTCTGCCTTGCTGTGGCTTTCAGCCACAAGTGAGTAGAATGTATCTGGCAGGTCTATCCTCAGGCCGATCTCCTCTGCCACATCTGCCGTGATCTCAGGGGATATGCCGTGGGTGTCATACATCTGGATGATCTCATCCAGCGGGAATTCCTCGCCCTTATCCATATAATGTCGTGCGCTCTTTGCAACAAGCCGCCGCCCACGTTCCAGGGTATCGGCATACTTGTCCTCCTCCCTGTCAAGTATCTCTACAATTGTTTCGAGACGCTCACTGAACTCGGGATACTCGGGCAGCTTGTCTATCTGCATGGTAACAATGTCAGATAGCGGCACGTCCATGCCTGCCTCAGCCATAAGCCGAAGGGTCCGGCGCAGTACCAGCCGTGCCAGGTATCCTGCCTTTACATTGGATGGAATGATACCGTCCCCGAACATAAATGCCAGGCACCTGCTGTGGTCAGCGATGGCATATACCCTTTCCACAGGTTCCATAATGGCCTGCAGTTCCTCAACCGGAATGCCAATCTCGGCCGCCACTTTCTTGCGCAGTTCCATGAGGTTAGCCTGCCCTGTGATATCCATCAACCCGGCAAGCTTTGCATTCTGGGCCAGGATATTGGCATATTCAGGGTCGTCCAGCCTGTGCTCCACACCTGCAAGGTCCATTAGTTCACTGACTACCTCCGGGAACACTGCATCATAGATGGTGGGCGAACCCTTGCTTGCCCAGACGAATCTCTCAAGACCGTAACCCGTATCCACGATGTAGTTATCCATCTTCACATACGGGTCGCCCTTGATCATGATATCCCCGCCCTTTTTCTGCTGCAGGTCCATGAACACCAGGGTGGCCACCTCAAGCCCGGCCACCAGCACTTCCACGCAGGGCCCGGCATTACCGCCGCCTGCCCAGGGTTCTTCCTTATAGGTCACAGCATTTGGGTCTGCGCCCAGGTCATTTAGCAGGGCATCGCAATATTCTACTGTCTCGTTCTTCCAGTAGACCTCTTTTTGTGGATTATTAAAAGCATGATGCGCCATCATCTCAAAGGTTGTGAGATGGCGGCCGCTGCGTCCTACTGAGTCAAGGTCAGGTAAGCGAATGCAAGGCTGGCTGATGGTAAGGGGGTTTGCCGGCGGCGGTACCATTCCGGAGGTAACGAATGGCTGGAAATCGGCAATGCTTGCAATGGTGAGGTAGATATCGTCCCGCCACCGTGCAATTACAGGGTATCGGTCCAGCCTGGTGTGGTTGCGTTCCTCGAAGAAGGTGAGGAACTTCTCCCTCATCTGCGTGAGGTCGTACTGCTTTGTAAAGACCGGACTGCCTATGAATGAGTACGGGTCGCACGGTGCGTCTCCGCATGTTATTCTGTCCGGGTCACGTGTCCAGTATGCACTGCCGCATTTTGAGCAGGTTTTTCTCTCAAAGCCGTTCTCGAAGAAATAATCAAGCTGGTATTCGTCCTCTAGCATAGTATTCCCTGTATTGGTGATAGTGGGTTTTAATGGTTTTTATAATGAAAAGGTTTGCGCAGGAAGACCAGAGACTTTTTAATTTATTCTGGATGAAATAGATCATGGCAAAGAAAATCAACCACAGAGGACACAGAGAATACAGAGTGTTATTGTTTCTCTGTGCTCTCTGTGCACTCTGTGGTTATAAACCGTTCCAGGAAATAATAAAAAGTCTTGAATACCATACCAGGATGTTTTAATTATTGTTTTTATGGCATCTGCATTTTCCCGGGTGGATAGGATGGGGGTTGTTCGGGCGGTGGGTCGGGGTTTGATGCAATATGGATGAGCTGGGTTTTGTTTGCATCTTTTTTTGGAGCATATGTGATATTTCCGCAGGTTTTATCGTTTATGCCGCAGTAAATAACTTATTCTTCATAATCCAAACAGATTTTATTAATTGATACAAAATATCGGGATGAAAAATGTCAGAATCAGAAATAAATATACAGAACGTGGTTGCATCGACTAAATTAGCAGATAGTTTTGATCTTGTTAAAATAGAGTCAGCACTTGAAGGCGCAGAATACAATAAAAAAAAATTTCCTGGTATGGTCTATAGGGTAACCAATCCCAAAGCAGCCTTTTTAATTTTCACTTCAGGAAAAGTGGTCTGTACAGGCGCAAAGAACGTTGAAGATGTGAAAACTGTTATAAAGAACCTGGGAAATAAGATCGAGTCTCTCGGCATCACTGTTGAGAAAAACCCGGATATCACCATCCAGAATATTGTGGCATCAGCAGACCTGGGCGCAAAGTTGAACCTTAATGCAATTGCAATCGGATTTGGTTTTGAAAACATTGAATATGAACCCGAGCAATTCCCGGGACTTGTCTACAGAATCGCTTCCCCGAAGATCGTGGTGTTGATATTCAGTTCAGGAAAACTGGTCGTTACCGGAGGCAAATCGCCCGGAGATTGCGTCAGGGGTGTAGAGATCGTAAGGGAACAGCTTGAAGGCATGTCCCTGCTCTAAAGCTCACCTGACTGGTGTTTATCTTGTCATCGTATCGTGAGGCGGTTGCCAGGAATTTTATTGTTGATGATGAAGTGAAAGACTTCATTGACAGGGAGGACCGTGACTTTCGGGTCTGCACATCATGCAGCGGTCCCGTACTGGTGCCCCTGGATATGGCCCGTGCCAAATCAAGTGATATCGAAATAACGGTTGGTGACAATACACTGTTTGTGTCTATTGTCATGGCACGGTACACACGGCGTATACACAGGTCCATGCTTGACCAGTATATGTGGTTCCTGGAAAATGGCCAGAGTTGTGAACTTGATTAAAACTGTACGTGAGATATAAAACACGCCGGGATAAATAGAGATATATTTCGAAACTACTGTGTGTGAATCCCGAAGGATGGCACAGCCTCGAAAGAATATTCCTGTGGTTCAGGCTCTTCCCTGATGTGATATTTTCGCTGGTTGCGGTTCCCCATTCGCTCAAGCTTGTTCTCCCTGTACATGCGGGAAAGGTATGTGGAGGTAGTACTCAGGTTGATATTACCGTAGACCCTGTCGTAATCTCTTTTCACTTCAAGGGATGTGAACCACTGACCTTTGTATTCGAAATTCAGGAAAAGTTCAAGACGTTGTTTTATCGTAAGGGACTCGTTCTTCAGTTTGCTGTATTCTTCTTCAGCAATCTGTAGATTACGAGTCCCTCCGATGTTTTTTGGGTTGTGTTGGGGTGGTTGGTTGATATATTGTTTAGTGTAAGCCGGTTGAATTTGTGGTGGAATTTGTGATTGGTTGATGTATTGATTAGTGTAAGTCGGTTGGGCCGATGGTTGAATTTGTGGTTGGCTCTGTGGCTGGATTTGTGATTGGGGTTGTAGTGGTGTGTTCACAGCGGGCTGTGGGGCCTGCTGGACCTGGGATGATCGTGCTGCTACTGCAGCAGCATGTAAGCTCTTCAACTTATTCACAAGTTCCATTATGGACTCAGGTGTAGGATTTCCGTCGATCACGGAATTATCAATTGAACCATTGTCCATGGTTATTTCGAGCTTTATCTTCATCGTCCGTTCCTGTGTTATTTTTAATAACAGGAATCCAGCCGCCCATCCCCTCAGATAGCGGCCGGGTTCCCATGTTTCGGAAGTATTCCATCCCCTCCGATAGTTTGCTGACCATTACTTCGTGAACCAGGAGTGAACTGTTATTCACGTAGTTAACAAGTAAACATGTATACACAATAGTATATAAGCATTTCTAAGCGTTTCAGTGGAAATAGGGGTGAATATCTGTGTTTATAGCAATTAACAGGTTTAACACCGTTTTTGCCTGAAACAAACCAAATTTTTCATTACTTATTGAATTCACAGCACCACAACACATTAACTACATAAATATAATCTATTTCAATCTAGTTCTATTTTAATTATCTTTCCAATTGAAACAAGGGGGTAGGTTATATACTGATTAGCACAGCATTTCACACCTTAAAACAGTTTATATGAATTCAATACATATATATTTAATCCATTGTGTCAGAACTTGTCAATAGCAATTGTAAATACGTATATGCGATAATACGGTCATGAAAACATTTACGCCATCAATCGGGTATGTTAAAATATTCTTCCACCACCGGTATAAACAAAATCTATCCTATTCATACACAATGCTATCTGTTCACTACATATCATATACCACATTTCTCATTTCTCGTTTTTCATATCTCATATCACATTGCGAATTACAAATTACACAATAAATATCAATGAAAAGAGACATAATAGCCACAGTGCCTGAAGAGCTGACCATATCCGGAACCATTCTCTACGGTGATGAACTTGAGCCTATTGAAGGATATCTCTGTATAAAAGACAATGTGATCAGGGAAGTGGGAACCGACGCCAGGGTGGATGCCCACCTCACCGGGCTGGTTGCACCATGTTTTGTGAATGCCCATACCCATATAGGCGACGCTGTTCTCAAGGACCCGCCAGTCTCTGACCTGGACAGCCTTGTAAAACCTCCCCACGGCCTCAAGCACAGGGTGCTCAACAACACAGCGGAAAACGTACTAAAGGATGCCATGGGCAGGACCCTTAAGGATATGGTCTTAAGCGGAACATGTATGTTCTGCGACTTCAGGGAGGGCGGCATTAAAGGTGCATCCATACTATCAGAACTCCTGGGCACATTCCAGGACATTACAGGTATGGTCATGGGCAGGCCGGAAATACCAGACGGATTAATTCCCGGTGAACTTGACGAACTCCTCAGAATCGGCAGCGGTCTGGGCTTAAGCGGTGTTAATGACATCCCTTACCACATCCTGGAGGAGGCGGTGAACACTGCACATGATGCAGGTAAATTGTTCGCAATACATGCGGGTGAAAAAGACACATCAGATATTCCTGGAGCTATCGGACTAAAGCCCGACTTTATCGTGCATATGACCTCTGCCGGGGATGCGCACATCAAAGACTTAGCTGATGCCAATATTCCTGCAGTTGTATGTCCAAGGTCGAATTTCATGACCGGGGTTGGTTCACCCCAACGTCCCCCCATACAAAAGATGCTGGATATGGGAATCACAGTAGGGGTTGGTACTGACAATGTTATGCTTAATTCGGTCAATATGTTCTCTGAAATGGAATTCCTGTCTAAGGTCTACAGGTTGGATGACAGACAGGTATTTAAGCTGTGCACGCTTAATGGAGCAAAAATACTTGGGACTGATGAGGATATAGGTTCAATCGTAAATGGAAAACAGGCCACTATCATGGTGCTGGATAATGAGTCTCCTAACTTATCCAACAGCAGTGACCCTGTTGCCAGCCTTGTCAGAAGAGGGAGACCTGACGACATCAAAGCAATAATAAATGGAGGAATTATCCATGGAAAGTAGATTGTTTAAAAACATAATTCTTGCAACGGACGGTTCGAAATATTCTGAAAATGCAGTTGAATATGCCGTTGAGCTTGCCAAGATTTCGAAAGCCAATATATCTGCCATATATGTAGTTGATACCGGTGCGTTTGCCACCATACCCATGGACGCAGCATGGGAGAACATGTATGAACTGTTGAAGACAGAAGGCAACGAAGCAACCGAAAAAGTGGAAGCAGAGGCAAAAAGATCAGATGTTGAAGTGGAATGCTTTGTTGTGGAAGGACATCCGGCAGAAGAGATTTTAAAATTATCGGAAAATATTCCGGCGGACCTGATCGTTATGGGCACCCTTGGTAAGAGAGGGCTTGACAGGTTCCTGCTGGGCAGCGTGGCAGAAAAAGTTTCAAGGACTTCAAAAGTGCCTGTAATGATCGTTAGAGGGGAAAAAAACAAATAGTTAAATATCGTCAACAGCCAAAATGGAGAGCTAAATCAATGCCAAATTTTACAACAGTTGATGACATCATGGTAAGGGATGTTGCCTTTGCAACACTACCGGGATCAAGGGACGAAGTACTGGATATCCTGAAAAAAAAGCATGTGTCTGGTGTGCCTGTGGTCAAGAACGATGAACTGGTCGGTATTGTGACCAGGACCAATCTTTTAAAGAACCCGGAAGAAGAACAACTCGCAATCCTGATGAAAAGGGATCCAATTACTATTACTGCTGAAGAATCTATTGTAGAAGCTTCAAGGAGGATAATCGATTCAGGGGTAAGGAGACTTCCGGTTGTGGAGGACAATACCCTGGTGGGGCTCATCACCATAGCGGATATTATCGGTGCTATTGCCGGTTTTGACATTTCTAACCCAATAGGGGACTTTATTAATGGCCAAACTATTGTTATTTGGGATAATACGCCTATTTCCGTAGTGGGAATGATCATGGAAATGGCTGAGGTCAAGGCTGCACCTGTTGTTAATAACTCAAGAGAGGTATTGGGTGTGGTCTGTGATAAAGACCTGATAAACATAAGCATTATCGAGGATTCTGTTGAGCATTCTGATATGTCTGCAGGCTCAGATGATGATGCCTGGACATGGGAATCCATGCGTGATACTATGAGCTTATATTACAGCGTATCCAGGATCAAACTGCCGGACTGCTCGGTAAAGGATGCAGTGAAACTAAAAAGTGAACCGATTTCCGTTGTTCCCAGCACCTCTGTCAGTGATGCCGCAAGGAAGATGAAGCGTAATAATATCGACCAGATGCCCGTGATCTCTGCCAACAATAAATTGAGGGGTATGGTCCATGACTTTGACCTGCTTAAGGCATTAATATGATTTTGTTCTTAAGATACCTTGATAAGCAATAAGGACGAATTACGGTAAATAATAGAATTGGAGGATGAATAACAGTGGGTAAAAAGAAAGAGTCACAGAGCGGCCTGATGTCATCGGCTGGTCTTATGCGTTATTATGAGGCTGATGAGACCACCTACCACATGGACCCGAAAATTATCATGATCGGTGGGGCGTTGATCGGTATTCTGTTACTCGTGTTAAATTACCGGTTCGGATTGTGGCCCTGAACCGTATTCTATTTTCCTATTTTTCCTGCAGCCAGCTTGCAAACTTTCGCATGGCATTGCCCCTGTGAGATATCCGGTTCTTTTCATCGTCTTTTAGTTCACCGAAGGTGCGGTCATTGTACAGGAATATGGGGTCGTAGCCAAACCCATTCATCCCCCGCTCCTCAAAGGCTATGGTTCCCTTTACCTCACCTGTGAATGTGTGGGGCTTGCCGCCGGGCTCACAGTATCCTACTACTGTCTTAAACACAGCTTTGCGGTTGGCCACTCCTTCCATAAGCTTCAGGACGTTCTGGTTGCCCAGGTGGTCCTCCACGTATCTTGAATAGGGGCCGGGAAAGCCGTTCAGGGCATCGATGAATATGCCGCTGTCATCTACCATCACCGGCTTGTCCAGTTTCCTGGCACACCACTGTGCACCGTATGCCGAGATGGTCTCAAGGTCGTCTGCCTGCAGTTCGGGATAGTCGCAGTCGATATGCTCAACTTCATACCCGACCGCACCCAGGATGTTCCCTGCTTCCCTGAGCTTGTGGAGATTACCGGTGGCAAAATATATTTTATGCATACCGTGCACGCCCCTTTATCTCTGTTACCCGCTCAAGCACAGGCCCTGCATCAGCAAAGGTCTGGCTGTAACCTTCTGCGAAGGCTTCTTTCATGGTCTCATGGTCATTGTGGGTGCTCACAAATGTCTGGAACAGCACATGGACATCCACGCCCCTGGCCTCTACCGAGTTGTCGTAGAACGCCAGCCCGAAATCGATGAGGTAGACCCTGTCGTCGTGCAGTATCATGTTCGAGGTTGTGAGGTCGCCGTGGATGATGCCGGCACTGTGGAGTTTGCCCACCACGGTTCCTATGTGGCGGCTCAGGTCCGGGGTAAGGATATCCTTGACCTTCTGCCCATCGATGTACTCCATTGTTATCTCGAAGTCCTCTATGTCATAGATAATTGGTGTGGGCACGCCTCTGCGTCTTGATTCTGAGATGATGCGTGCTTCTGCCCTGGTTCGCTCCTGCCTGATGGTGCTGTCGAGGGCTTTGAGGCGGTAGCCTTTTGGCAGGCGTTTTTTGATTATCATGCCGTCCCTGAGTTCGATTGTGGCTTCTGCACCCATGGCTAAGAACATGGGGAAGGAAATGGTTGAGATTGTTGATAAATGTGTTGTGTGGTCCCGAAAAGATTTCGCATCAAATTTCACTATGTGTGGTCATGAGACCCGGATGCTGTACGAGGCCGTGCAGGTTGGCACTGCCGGGAACTCAGTAGTGGGGGTCAAGTTGATATAATGGTTCTGTGGGAATGGATGGGATGTTGTCGAGGAATATATTTCAGCACATAATTTGCATGAATATCATCGAGAATAATCCCCAAATCACTATTTTGAAGACTCATTCAAGAACAAGATAATAATAGTAATACCTGTATGGAAGTGGCTGCTGCAATGATCGGTATGCTGGAGTTTCGGCCCTAAGTCCCACCCGTTTCATAATCGTTATTGTTGTATCTGAATCTGTGTTCCATTACCAGAGATTTAATATCATGCCCCATTCAGCGTAAACTCCTCAACCCACTCGAACCCGAACTCATCCATATATTCACAGCACGCCTGCTCAAACTCCTTGCGCCTCCGCCTGAGCTTATCATGTTTGTCATCCCCTAGCTGTTTCTCATCTGGCATAATATATGTTTTATCCCGGCCAGTAGATAAGATTTATTGAACCCGGTCGCCATAGGGGAGGTCTAGGACAAGATTGAGAAGCTGGTGCTGGAACTGGTTGAAGGATTGAAAAAATAGAATATTAATTCATACATGGGTTAAAAATAACGAATTTTGATTTAGATGCGGGTTAAAATTAATGATTTTTAGTTCATATACAATAGAACCATAAAAATTTAAATACTACTAAATAAAATAATATTAATCAGTAGTATTTTCCAAAATAGGTAGATAGTGGCGCAAGGGCAGCGAAATAGACATAGTTGCATTTAATGAGGATTCAAAGAATATCCTTTTTGGAGAATGCAAATGGCAGAACAGGAAAACCGGTATTGACGTGCTTGCCGCCCTGCTGGATAAATCCACCTCAGTGGATTGGAACATCAATGACAGGACCGACCACTTTACCGTAATATCAAAATCAGGTTTTACAAAAAAAGCAGAAGAGTTCGCCGTGCAGAACAACTTCACACTCTATACGCTGCAAGACCTCAAAAGAACCCTTGCTCAACCGTGATAATACGTCGGCTCTTCAGTCTTCTTCTGCTTACCCTGGAAATTAATAGCAGGCAGCGGCACAGCAGGCGGCAGCCCCAGCGTCTTGGATATAGTCAGCGCCAGAGGTGCCAGGTTACTCACCATAGTATTGGCCACTTCGTTTTGCACCGCAGGCGGCGCAGACCCGGCAGTCCACTGTTTATGCAGTGCTTCCAGATCAGCATCCTGGAAATAATCCGTAGAACCTTCAAACCTGATATAGCCAATATTTGGGTTCAGGTAATTGATAGACATGGCATACTCCAGCCTGATTATCTGTTTTTCTCCAAAAGGAGTATTCTGTACCACAAGTGTGGGATTTCTTATATTAATATCAAAATTAATGTTAATGCTTTTTTGATGCTTTATCCCTTCGGGACCTGCAAACGACTTTGATTCGATATTTTTCACCTGAAAACTAATAATCATCGGACTCACCATATCACATAAAGAGGGTAAGAATAATAAAATCTTGGGTTAGCACCCAGGGATAAAAAACCAAGTGGTATAATTACCCCCGCAATAATCGCTTTGGAAAAAAGATTAATTAGCTATGAAGTCAGCACTATCTCAATGCTGATATCTTTCGGGACCTGTAACCGCATAAGTTGTCTCAATGCCCGCTCGTCTGCATCCAGGTCAATAAGCCGTTTATGTACACGCATTTCCCAGTGGTCCCAGGTGGCTGTTCCTTCACCATCAGGACTCTTTAAGGATGGTACCACCAGTTTCTTTGTGGGCATTGGTATAGGACCTGAAATGTTGACCCCTGTCTTCTCTGCTATACTCTTCACCTGATTGCACAGGGTGTCAAGTGTTAAAGGACTTGTCCCTGATAATCGTATCCTTGCTTTTTGTGCCATTAAAAATAACTCCAAAAAAAGAAGAGAGGGAGGCTTATGGCCTCGCCTTAATACTGATGACCATTCCAGCGGCTACTGTCTGGCCCATATCACGGATAGCAAAGCGTCCCATCTGCGGGATCTCCTTCACATTCTCGATGACAAGGGGCCTGGTGGGTTTCACAGTCACGATTGCTGCATCGCCTGCCTTGATGAAGGTCGGGTTCTCTTCTTTCGTCTCACCGGTCTTTGGATCAAGTTTCTT
>JAIWAT010000042.1:0-11453 GCA_048634225.1 Anaerolineales bacterium
GGCACTGGCAGCATACCTGGAAGTACCGCAGCATATTATCGATAAAACGCCAACAGCCGGACTGTGGCCAGGACAGACCGATGAAGAAGAACTGGGTATGTCATATGAAGAGATCGATACCGTGTTCCTGACCTTGCTGGACATGAACGAACCTATGGAATATCTGGTAAACCGCTATGGGATTGAAGAATCGGCAATAAACGGGCTTATCAGGCGCATCGAAAAGAATATCCATAAACGCAAGGTGGCACCCACTCCTCATAAATAGGAATATGTTGCTGACTTCACAGCCGGATTATTTCAATATATTCCTGTAGCTGTATTTTGACTTCGAATCTTCAGGAATAGCATCCAGGTTGATAAGGAATTTGGGGTCCTGCATCATGCACAGGTTCCTGCGCTCCTTGAAATCCTCCAGCGACCTGATTATTTTCCATGCAGCCGGTAGTCCGTTCTCTTCCAGCGCATTCCCGAACTCGAAAGGCATATATGGACATGCCTTTACTCCTCCGTCCACGCATATATGAGCCCAGCGCCTGCCAGCCATGCAGCCCAGCATTTCACCTTCAAATAAGGAACTTGTGAATACCCTTGGGCCTGGACCCGGCTGGTTGAGGGTTTTGTGCATATCCAGTAACACCTTCCTATCTTCTTCTGAGATCACAGGGTCGCCATAACGTTTGGCTACACTTTCCCAGATGCTGAACTCGTGCACGCCCAGTTCACCTGCCAGTTCATAGAGGCCGGGCAGTTCATGCATGCGCTCCGGCGAGGCGTGGGTGTTCATAGTGACCAGCAGTCCGGCATCCAGTCCCATCTTGATGGCATTCACTGCCCAATTATATGCGCCTTCCAGCCGCCGGGTCTGGTCGTGTTTGGCAGGGTCAGTGCTGTAAATACTTATGAGCAGGTTATGAAGTCCTGCATCCTTAAGCCGGGCGGCTGTTTCAGGCGTCATCTCTGTGCCAGGGGTGAAAATGTTGACGATTGCCTTATCCTTGTCCACATATTCTACCAGTTCGAAGATATCGTCCCGCAGCAGGGGGTCGCCTTCTGTAAATATGATGATGAATGCGCCCATGTCCAGGGCCTGGTCGATCATTGCCTTGATCTGCCCGGTTGTCATCTCGCCTTCGCCCTCGCTGACCGTGCAGTGCTCACAGTTGCATTTGCACTCCCTGGTTATTTCAATAGACACGGTCTCTGGCACGTACTTACCCATGGCACAGCTCACTTCTGCCCGTATCAACCTGTTGAACACCTTACTTGGTATAGGAGGCAGCCATGTGGAGGCAATCACCGTATCCCCATCCACCCGGACCGGTTTCTCTTCCCGCAGCCGCTCATTGATGCGTTTAAGGGCTGGCCCGCAGGCGGCACCCAAGGTTCCGGATGCCGTAAGCCGCATACCCCCGGCAGTCTCCATATCCACGCTCAGGCCCGGCATTGTAAGTATATTGATCTTCTCGTCATTCATATAACTGAATTAATACGCTGAATTGACTATAAATCTTTGTTATTGATTCTAAAAACATCCAGTCCACGTATGGAGCCAACATATAGAACCAGTCCACGTATAGGGTCAATGTATGAATAGTCCACGTATGAAGCCCGCAGGGCTTTATACGTGTGCGGCCCGCTACTGGCCGGAGTAGATGGGCCCACGGCGATTCGAACGCCGGACCTCACGGTTATCAGCCGTGCGCACCACCTGGCTATGCTATGGGCCCTCTAAAAAATTGGGTGCTGCATGGTGCTTACAGGATGCTTTCTGATGTTCGACTTTGTATTTTAATGTTTGGATTGCAGGTGATTGTAAGATATTTGGATCAATATATTTTGGTATTGGGATTCTATTTATCAATCCGTGTAGATCCGTATCCTGGAATACCAACTCCCAACCACAGTCGATCACAATTCATCATTCCATTATCTTTATTTAGGTTAATCAGTAATAGGTAATCCACCACACATTCAAAATAATCAGGGGCATCAACCATGTCTGATATAAAAATAACAAAGGCCAAAACCAGTAAGATCGATTCAGTTGATTTTAAAAACCTTGGTTTTGGTGAAGTCTTTTCAGACCACATGTTCAGTATGGACTACGAGAACGGGGAATGGATCAACCAACGGATCGAACCTTACGGCAAGATAGAGTTCGAACCCGCCATGTGCACTCTGCATTACGCCCAGGCCGTATTTGAAGGGCTTAAAGCCTTTCACGTTAGAGATGGCAGCATCAACATCTTCAGGCCCGAAAAGAACCTGGAGAGGATGAACAGGTCCAATGAGAGGATGTGCATACCAACGATCGATAAGGACATGTTCTTCGATGCCATGACCGAACTGTTAAAACTGGAAAGGGACTGGATACCAAAAGACACAGGACATTCATTATACATACGCCCCTTTATATTCGGCACAGAAAATTTCCTCGGCGTCCACCCATCCTCAACATACCGGTTCATGATAATCCTCTCACCCGTAGGTGCATACTACAAAGAAGGCTTCAATCCGGTCAGCCTGCTCGTGCCCGAAGAATATGTAAGGGCGATCAAAGGCGGGGTTGGCGAAGTCAAGACCGCAGGTAACTATGCAGCCAGCCTCCTCCCGGCCGAGATCGCACAGGAGAAAGGTTTCACCCAGGTCCTGTGGCTCGATGGTGAGCACCATAAATATATCGACGAAGTGGGTACCATGAACATCTTCTTTGTTATAGATGATGAAGTAATAACACCACCACTGGAAGGCTCAATCCTGCCCGGCGTCACCCGGGATACTGCACTGTACCTGACAAAATCGTGGGGTATGAAGGTCAATGAGCGGCGCATCTCAATCGATGAACTTATCCAGTCCTCGAAAGAGGGACGGTTGCAGGAAGTATTCGGTACAGGTACCGCAGCCGTTATCTCACCAGTGGACGAGATCCAGTACAGGGAAACAAATATCAGTATCAAACACGGCCAGATCGGACCAATAGCAAGGAGACTGTTCGACGAGATCACTGGCATCCATTACGGTGAGATACCTGATACTCACGGCTGGATATACAATATACCCTGACCAAGGCGGTATCAATTTGTGATTATAAGCTGTCGTGGTTGCCAAATCCTCACATTTATTTATCCTCAAACCTTACTGGTACCACATGACAGACATCGTGATCATTGACTACGTATTAGCATCATCCGAATACGGTATAGAGTTTGCCGCCGCTGTTGTCAATAAGGAAGGGAACGTGATGGGAACCCAGTTCCACCCCGAGAAGAGCGGGGACCTGGGGTTGAAGATGCTTGAAAATTTTGTAGGGATGTGTTAAGTTTTGGATCAGGATATTGACCGCTGGTTCCCCTATCCCGAATACAGGCCTCATCAGCGTGAGATGCTGGAGGCAGCGGCAGAAATAGTTCACACCGGCGGGCACAGCGTATTTATGGTGGATGCACCCACCGGCAGCGGGAAGACCAGCATCCTGTCCGCATTACTATCTGCCAGGGATGATCAACGCATTGTGGTTGTACTGCGCACTGTAAGCCAGGTCTCTATCTATCTGGATGAGATCAAGAAGATAAGGCAGAACACAAACAAGCGTCCAAGGGTTGCATACCTGGTAGGCAAGGCAAAGACCTGCCAGTTGAGGGATGAGATGGACAGCGTCTACCTGGGATGCGATCTACTAAAGATCATGACCAGGCAACTGCTGGAATCAAGGATGCAGGAATATATGTATCTGGCAGGAAGGTCGCAGGATACGGTCTATGACCCTTCAAAGGATGATTCGCTGCTTGAATTGATAATGGATGAGAGGGAGGGGGAGCGTTCCTGCTGTCCATATTATTTGCTGTCCAAGGAGGCTTATTTATTTGATGGGGAAATTAAGTTTCGCAGTTCCAGGAAAGCCCAGGAAGTTGGCCGGGCCATAGGGGACAATATTATTTACCTGGACGAACTGGACGAACATTGCGGCGATATCTGTCCCTATGAAGCTATGGCATTATCGGCAGAAGATGCTGATGTGGTTATCCTGAACTACAACCATGTGTTTGATGATACCTACAGGGATGCCATGTACAACTGGCTGGGACTAGATCCTGAAAAGACCATCCTGCTTATAGATGAGGCCCATAACCTGGGTGATACTGTGCGGGCCGTGAACAGTGATGTCCTGCCCCAGTTCTCTGTTAAAAAAGCCATAAAAGAAGTTGAATCCTCAAGGCAAAAGGCAAGGAAGGCGGGCCTGAACAAGAGCCTGGTCATAGCAGAACAGATACTGCCCAGGATAATGAAATTCATGGAAAAGATGAACGAGAAAGGCACATCATCAGAGGAGTGGTTCGACCCGCACATGTTCTCGGATTTCGTGTTTGGTGAAAGCCTGGTACGGGAGGATGAGAGGATGGTTGCTGAACTGATGAACCTGGGCGATGTGATAGCCAGGCAGAAGGAGAAGGGATCCGAATCATCCGAGATACACCTTCAAAAGGTAGGTGACTTCCTGTTCATGCTGAACTTTGCAAAGAACGATGAGGCTTACGTGCCCCTGAAATACACTGAAGTGCGACAGGTAGGGGGCAATACATACACATCCACCACACTGGAGATACGCAACCTTGACCCCAGCCTGCAGATAGAGAGCGTGGTGGGCCAACACCATGTTACTGTAATGATCTCCGGTACATTCTCGCCGCCTGAAGCGTATGAACTGTACTATTTTGCTAAAAACGGCAGGGCAACCATACTGACACTCCCTAACCAGTTCCCTCCTGAGAACAGGCTGGTACTGGCAGCAAGCAGGGCCACTACACAGAGTTCGCTAAGGGATGACCGGGATAATGTGACAGAGATACAGCAGCACCTGGAAGCGTTTATTACAGGTGTACCTGGCAATGTTGTGGTCTACTTTACTTCATATAATCTGCTGAACCAGTACATGGATATCTGTACCACGATTGCAAATGCAGCAGGCAAACAGATCTACCTTGAACCCAGGGACTCGAAGGAGGTATCATCAGTGCTGGCCAGGTTCTTCCAGGCTGGGCTTAAGAGTGCCACAAAACCGGGGGTACTGCTTGCAGTGGCAGGCGGCAAGATGAGTGAGGGGATCGACTACCGGGGCGAGGCCTTAAAAGGTTCTATGGTGGTCGGACTGCCGCTGACTGCATATACCGAGATACAGAAAACCGTGAATGAGTATTACAAAGGCAAGTACGGGAAAAAACAGGGGATGTTCATAGCTTATACCCTGCCTGCCATGAACAGGGCACTGCAGGCACTAGGAAGGGTACACCGTGCAGCAGATGAGGATGGAGTGCTGGTGCTGTGTGATTCCAGGTTTGCGAGCGAGGGTGGGATGGGGGTAAAGGAGTATCTGCCGGAATGGATGGACAGGGAAATGAAGGTATGTTCCGGTAATGAAAGTGCGCAACTGATCACTGAATGGGTGAAGCACCATAAGCGTGCAGAGGTTCCAATGGAAACGGAGGGGTTGTTGGTATCGGAAACTGACAAAGACGAGGTGCAAGAATCTGTTTTGCAGATTGGTAAAATTGAAAAGACCAGGCTTTTAAAAATTCTTGGCAAGATTGGCAGGTCGAAGAAGAGATTTTATCTCGGCGCTATTAATAATCACCTCAGGAAGGAAGATAGGCTGGATTCCGGGCAGTTGAAGGAAATGTTCACGGATGAGGATTTTTCCCGTCTGGGACTAAAAGCCTGTTATGTACCTTCCTTAGGAGAAGTGGAAGTAAAGCGCCTCCGAAAGAACGATAAGTAGATAATAGATACAGCAGATATTAGCGTGAATTGATTAGTAACTTTTTGCCGTCGTGGCTTAGCCTGGCAGAGCGACTGATTCGTAATCAGTAGGTCGTGGGTTCAATTCCCACCGGCGGCTTGTTCGCTTATTTTTCCTGCATTCTCTCAATTCTTTTCATCCATATGTAAGAGAGGTGGGCAATATCCCCACGTGACCCCCCGAGATGTATCATGATTCTATTAAGGTTCACATCTCTCTTCTGACTGGGTGAATGCGGTTCCGGATAGATGATATTCCTGGCAATAAAGTCAAGATTATTATTAATAATTGGCTTTATTGCTTTTGATTCATCCTTATGGTGGAGTATTTTCATATCTTCAATTCCCATTAATTATTATATTCCCAGTAATTAATAAACTTTCGCCACCAGAATAGAAATATTAAACCCGGGTTCTATTAAAATATAACAATATTACAACGGCCTGCAATAAAAAAATATTTAAAAATAGCAATATGTAGAACCGCACCCAAAAAAGACACCGAAGGCTTTATGACTAATAATCGCTTATCTAAGCCCTTACCCATACCTTATTTAATACCATAAAAGCGGGGTGGGGTAGTCAGGAAATCCCGACGGGCTCATAACCCGTAGATCCATGGTTCGAATCCATGCCCCGCTATCTTATTTATCAGAAAAATTTTTATGCATACGAACCAAATACCAATTAGAGTTAACAAAAGTGGGTTAATAGAGCAGTGATTGATCTAATAACATTAATTGAGATTTTCTCAGTCATAATACTGATAGGACTATCGGCTTTTTTTTCATCTTCCGAGACCGCTTTTATTGCAGTAAACCGAATTAAGATGCTCCACCTGGCCGAGAAAGGAGATAAGAATGCCAATATCATCCATAAGGAACTGCAGCATCCTGAGAAGTTCATTACCACAATTCTTGTAGGTAACAACATCGTAAATGTGACTGCTTCCGTGCTTGTCACTGCCCTGACATTGAATTATTTTGGTAATATGGGTATTGCCATAGCCACCGGTGTAATGACAGTGGTTATCCTGGTATTCGGGGAGATCGTCCCAAAGACCTTCGCCACCCGGCATGCTGATACCTATTCCCTGAAGATCGCCGGGCTGCTGGAACTACTTACCAGGATACTATACCCGGTTGTCTTTATTTTCACCCAGATCACCCGCATAGTACTGAGAATTTTAGGTGTCAAGGAAAAGATCAAGAACCCCTTTATCACAGAAGACCAGATAAAGCTCTTACTCAAGGTCGGGGTGGAAGAAGGCGTGTTCGAGCGTCATGAGCAGGACTATATCCATAAGGTATTCGAGTTCACTGACGAGAAAGCAAAGACAGCCATGACCTATAAGGCCGATATGGTGACGGTTGAAAATACCATTACACTTGATACAGCACTTGAAAAGATCAATGAGTCCGGTCATTCAAGGCTTCCTGTCTGGAAGGATAACTTTGACAATATTATAGGCATGATATATGCCAAAGACCTGCTGAAATACCGGGATGAAGAACTTGAAGGAATGAGTGTTAAAGAGATACTGAGACCTATATTAACAGTCAGGAGCGACCGAAAGATCGCTTCCATATTTAAGGAACTCCAGTTCAGGAAGATCCAGATAGCAGTAGTGGTTGATGAGAACCAGAAAGTGGTGGGGCTGTTATCCATGGAGGATATCATTGAAGAGATCGTAGGGGAGATCCTTGATGAATATGATATCGAAGGAATGGGTAACGGTATATTGCCCAAACCAAAGAACAGAGTACGTTAGTATGTAGATGATGCCTATAGGAGATCAATAAGAACATTTACGTTATTTCCCGATAATTTTAGGTTGATGCAGTCTCAACCTGCGAATCTTGAAGAGAAGACCAACCGGTATATGGTTATGCTGGAAGGGGCACTGAAAGACGTTAAGACTTCAGCAGGAGAAGGGTCATATCTCAGGAAGATAGCTGATGATTATCTTGATATGGCCAGGTCCTATTACAATGACGGCGTCCATTTCGTAGAAAGTGAAGACCGGGTCAATGCCCTGGTTTGTTTCAGTTATGGTCATGCATGGCTGGACGCTGGCGTGCGATTAGGAGTGTTTACTGTAAAAAATCCGGAATTATTTGCCATTTAAGAATTCAAAGATAAAACGTTGCAAAACAGATGATAAAAGTTGAAAGAATATGTGAGGATTGATGTTGTATGTTGATGAATTACAAGGTAATATTAGAAGCGGCCTGGTTGGTAAAGGACATTGAAACAGTTGATGATGCAATGGGAGTGGCCATTGCAGAGGCAGGGAAACGCTTGAATCCCCAACTGGAATATATTGAAATAAATATCGGCACCACGTATTGTCCCGCCTGTAATGAACCCTTTGATAGTGTGTTCATTACAGCCAATACCGCACTTGTGGGACTGATGCTTGAGATGCGCGTATTCGATGCCGAGAATGAGGAACATGCTGCCAGGATAGCGAAATCTGTCATAGGCAAAGCAATGAAAAATATTCCACTCAATGTGATAGAGGTCACTGAACTGGAATATTCTGATGAAGATGAGTGAGATAAGGGGTATTGCTCTTGGACAAAACCATTTCCGTAATAGGGCACACCGCATATGACCACCTGTTTGATGTAACACGGTTTGCACCACCCAACTCGTCAATGCCCATAAATGGTTACCACATTTACTTTGGCGGTGGTGCAGCGAATATTGCGGCAGGAATAGCCACCCTCGGAGGAAAAAGCCAGCTGGTCTCGCCTATTGGTTGTGATTTTAAAGGGTCTGATTACCAGCGGCACCTGGAACGGCTGGGTGTGGATACCAGTCTATTGTACAACATCAGGGATAAAAAGACGGCTTCGGCGTTCATATATACTGATGAGGACCATGATCAGGTAACCTATTTCTACTGGGGGGCATCAAGCGATTTCCCGAAACTTGAACCGCCCCGCCTGGAATTCGCACACCTGGCCACTGCAGATCCAGTGTTCAATTCAAAGGCTGCCAGGCTCGCCGACTTTGTCTCATTTGATCCGGGACAGGACCTGGTAGTGTATTCCAGGAAATGCCTTGATATCATACTGGAACATACCAATATCCTGTTCACTAACCGCCATGAGATAGAACGGCTCGCCCGGATGACAGGGCGCTCCCGTGAAGACCTGGAGGCGGATATCGGGTTGGTTGTGGTCACACTTGACAAAGGCGGCAGTGAGATACACACAGACGGGGAGAGGATGTTCATCCCTGCCATACAGGTGGATGCAGTGGACCCAACTGGAGCAGGCGATGCCTACCGTGTAGGATTCCTTGTGGCATATACCAGGGGCTTTTCCTTAGATGTGTGCGGACGGGTGGGGTCTGCTACGGCATCTTTTGTAGTGGAGAAGGTTGGCTGCCAGACAAACCTGCCCACCTGGGAGCAAATGCGGGAAAGGTTTAATAATTATTATAAAGAATTTGAACTATGACCCACCAGGTTTTTGTAAACGTAGCAGGAGTAATAATTCTTATTAGTGTAATTATTGCGGTTTCTGCATGTATTGGTTTTACAGACCTGCAAGGTGAACCACAAGAGCCTCAAATTAAGATAAATGCATCACAAGCAATTGTAATCGTAAAACAAGACCCTATTGCTATGGAATACATGTCCGGGAACTTCAAAAAGCCCGAATTGAGGGGCAATAAGACTATGTTGGTCAAAGGTTCTGAGATTAACAACAGCGCACTTCAGGAAGATGAGACCTACTGGAAAATAGAGATGATGGAGCGCAACTGTGCATGTTCTGGTATCAAGTCCCTGTATGTTGTAGAGAGTTATGTATCTGCTTACACTGGGGAAATCGCAAACCTGACCACTGGCATGGTTTCGGAGAGCCAATATGAAAAAGAGACATGTGCTTCCACTAAATGCCATTAATAGCTTCACGTTACTGGTATTATTGTCAATAGTCCTGTTTTTTCCAATTACGGCAAGCGGCCAGTCCGGTGAAGTGGTAGTGGAGTATTTCTATGAGGACGTCTGTTTAAGTTGTGCCGGAGCCGAACCTGTGGTGGACAAGGTTGTCCAGAGATACGACAACATCTCCTATTCCAAATATGAGATATTGTCGGACTATGGTGATATGAAAGTATATGACCGCATGGTGAGTGAGTACGGGATAGCCTCCGTCCCGGCTGTGGTTATCAATTACCAGGTCACAATAACATATCCGGACTACAATGGCGATGAGAAACGACTGGAAGAACTGCTGGTTGCAGGGATTGAAAATGCACCGCTTATTCCTGAAAATAACTCTGTCCAGCCTGCAGATGGCGAGAATATATTACCCGAGCTATCCCTCCCTGTAGTATTGGTGGCGGGTCTGCTGGCCGGGTTCAATCCATGCCTGCTGGCTGTAATGGCATTCCTGGCATCATTAACCCTATCCGCAAAGGGAAACCGCACTGAACTGCTGAAGATCGTGGGCGGCTTTTGTGCAGGTATATTTGTCATGTTCATGGTAGTGGGGATGGGCCTGCTGGGTGTGATTAAACAGCAGCCGGAGATCAAGGATACTATTACCCTGCTGTTGGTGGTGTTAGTCGGACTGCTTGGATTGTGGCATTTCTATGATGCATACCACCTGAAAGTGCATGACAGGTCGAGTTTCAAAACGCCCGGGTCATTTGTACAACTTGTTGGTGGGATCGAGCACAGGAATACGATTATGGTTTCATTTCTTGCGGGTGCAATGTTCTCACTTATCAAGGCACCGTGTGTGGGTGCGGTCTATTTTGCCATTCTGGATGTGTTGATAACACAGGGTAAAATCGCTGACGGGGCCATATACCTTTGTTTCT
Organism: Anaerolineales bacterium; assembly: GCA_048634225.1. Taxonomy (GTDB): domain Archaea; phylum Halobacteriota; class Methanosarcinia; order Methanosarcinales; family Methanocomedenaceae; genus Methanocomedens_A. The sequence goes on from JAIWAT010000042.1 coordinate 10,639, forward strand.
ATAACCTGGGTGTGATACTGCCGGTGCTTATCCTGGGTATCATGCTGGCGTTCGGGCTCAGCCCTGAACGGGTCAATGACCTGAGGGAAAAGAGGCGTGTCGAGATACGGCTGGTGACGGGAGCAGTGCTGGTACTGCTTGCGGTGTTGATATATTTTAATATCATTTGAATCGATAATCATCCTGATTATTATTCAAATTGCCAAGATATTTATATCTTTAAACCAAATAAGCGATAACCGTGTTGTATAGGTCCTTGCGTGAGTTATTGACAAAGTCTATCTATGATCGATAAGACAACCCCAATGCGGAATATTCCTGCGATATTGCCTGGCATAGAGGGTTACTGGAGTGGACAACGGTATTGGCCAGTGGATGAAACTCCGGAGTTAGTGCGTCAGGCGACAGCATACTATCACTCATTATTGAAAAATATACACTATTATCCACAGTTGAAAAGTACACACTATCCCAGTATCTTCACCAAGTATCTTAACCCCAGTATATTTACCCCAGTATCTTTACATCACCAGGTTGTTCCACCACAATCTCTTTTTCGCCCTGGTATTCTTCCACGGTACCTGTAACCTCAACTGTATCTGCAATGTCAATTATGTTATCGACCTTTTCAGCACCATTATTACAGTGGATAAAGACCTTGACCCTGCTGCCATCACTATCCACTCTGAGTATCAGGTGGTCACCGGTAAAGGTCCCTCCTTTTCCGACTACTACACCATACAATACAACCCGGTCGCCTGTGACCGATTGCTCTGAATATTGGGTGGTTTCCATACTATCGACAATAAAACCGA
>JAIWAT010000043.1:0-11356 GCA_048634225.1 Anaerolineales bacterium
ATATAACAGGAAGTCCTCCAAAGGTTTCAGGGGACAGACTATTGTATTTACAAATTCAAGGCGGAACTGCCATAAGTTATCGGATGCCCTGCAAATACGTGCGGCAGCTTACCATGGGGGACTCCCGTACAGTGAACGGCGCAGGATAGAAGAAGGATTTGCCAGCGGCAGGATACCTGTGGTTGTTACCACTGCCGCACTGGCGGCTGGTGTGGATTTTCCTGCATCCCAGGTGATATTCGAAGGGCTTACAATGGGTATCGAGTGGCTGACACAGGGCGAGTTTTTGCAAATGCAGGGACGGGCTGGCAGGCCGGACTACCATGACCGGGGCATAGTTGTGGTCATGGCCGAGCCTGATAAGCGCTTAGGGCATGGTGAGAGCGAGGACCATGTGGCGTTTCGGTTGCTTAAGGGTGAGGTGCCTCCGCTAACGGTGGGGGAGGATGAAGATGCAGGACTTGAACAGGTGCTGGCATCTGCAATTATCTGGGGCGACAGGCACATCATCGGAACAGTGGATTCCATGAGACTGGGCGGCACTGACACGGACCAACTTATAGGTGAATTGCTGGATAGGAAGTACTTGAAGGTCTCTGGACAGGGTGTCAGTCCTACCCTGGTGGGACGTATAATGAGCACATATTTCCTGAACCCTGATCAGATATCCATTATTAAGGATGGAATAAACTCGGGACTGGAGCCAATTGATATCCTGGCAGGACTGGAGGTGTTCGACCAGGCATTTTTTGCAGGAGCAGACCGGATATCAGCCAGCTTGAATGTCCGCCTGCCCTCAAGGGTATTCCAGGGTGGTGCAATGGAAATGGCATTATCAGGTGACAGCCTGGCAAAACTTGACAGTACGACTGGCCGCAAACTTATGAATTTCGCTGCTGATTTTTTAACCTGTACCTGTAAAAGTACACCTTACTGCGGATGCCCTGAGCGTAAGTTCTCAGGAAAATTGCTGGATATGCGGTGTGAAGGTATAAAGCCGGGTGATATAATCGATGCCTTGACCCAGCATTATGGAATATTTGCCTATCCTGCAGATGTGCTTGAATATCTTGAAACATCTGCCCGGCACCTTGAGGCTATCCAGAAACTTGCGAAAGGGCAGGGGAAGCTTGAAGTGGCAGAACAGGCAGGAAAATTATTCAAATGCATTGTCGGGTAATGTGCAAAAAATTGAATAACAATCTCGCCGCCCCCTACTTCTCTGCCGTGGGAATGAAAGGTGGAGCAAGTTATACTTTATATACAGTCAAAAAAAGAAGATAGGGGCATTTAAATTGCCCCTGATGGAAAAATTCTACTGAGGTTTCTCGTACAGCTTGGTCTTGGTCTTCAGACTGCCATCTTTCATGTGGGGCTGCCTGAACACTGAATCATTACCCTTCTCTATCTCCCTGGCATCTATTGCCAGCTGGGCTGCAGCTCTCATCATCTCATGACCGGTTGCAGTTGTCAAGGTAACCTGCTCGATGTCCTTCATCATGAAGCACGCCGGGAAGTTGATCTCTGCCACCTTGTCAGTCATATGCAGGGCTGCCAGTGCCTTAGCTTTGGCATAAGGATTGTTGAATCCTGCACTCTCCACAGCCTTCTGGGCACTCACCAGGAGATGGGGCAGTTCAAGGTCCTTGCCAGCATCTGCCTGTGCAATGACAGCATCAAATGCTTCCTGTATCAACCTGACCACACCGCATGTGGACAGTACTTTCATGGCATCGCTGTTAAAGCTGGCCATTTCCACGGGGTCAAGGAACTCGGTCTTGGCACCAATAAGTGGGTCCACTTTCATAACGATATAGCCGAATCCCGCATCTTCCAGGGCCTGGCGGTCATCTTTCTTTGTCGGGCCGTCAGATATCACGATGACTTTTTTATCTTTCCATATCTCCCGTGCCGCTGTGGGGCCTGGTGCAGACGAATTTGGGCTTATCATGACATAGAAATCAGCTTCAAATTCCTTGAAGTGTTTCGTTTTTGCAGCCTCGTCCTTACCCATTTTGGCTCCCGTACCAAAAGACATAACCTCTATTCCCTGTCTTGCAGCAATCTCATCAAGAATGAGATCGACGACCTGGGACATACCCAGGTTTCCTAACTTTATAAATCCTACTTTAGCCATATTGGATCACGAAAGTGAGATTGGATAATGTACTTATATGTTTTTTGGATTTGTCCTGATAAAAAACGCATAAAACCACATAAACATAATGATTAATATGGAACTATATTTTCGGAATCCTTATGGCAGAACAACAGAATTAACTGTCGGTGACATTTATTGGTTAGGGTATTGGCCACAGGGACCTTTGATATTCTGCATCCGGGACATCTGTTGTATCTGGAAGAAGCAAAGAAACTGGGTGATGAGCTGTGGGTCATCGTAGCCCGCAGTTCCATGGTGAACCATAAACCAAAACCAGTGCTCTCCGATGACCAAAGGTTGAAAATGGTCGCAGCATTAAAGGTGGTGGACCATGCCGTACCTGGAGATGAACATGACATGTTCAAGCCACTTAAGGATATTCGACCCGATATTGTGGTACTCGGGCATGACCAGCATTTCAATGCCGAACAACTTGAGGAAAAAATGAGGGACAGGGGAATAAATGCGAAAGTTGTCAGGGTAACTGCTTATGAGCGGTGCAATACCTGCAGTACAGGGACTATCGTAAGATTGATCAAGGAAAAACAGTGAATTATAATTTGGGGAAATCTACCTCAAAGGAATCGTCGTCCTGGGATATCAAACATAAGTGGAACCCGCCGTTATTTTCGGTCCTGATAAAACCTTTCGGTGCCACCAGCATCTTTGGGACCTTCGATCCTCCCACTTTTTCGAACATACTTTTCACACCGGCACCGGCCGCTGTTATTTTATTGGCAGTTGCTAAGGCCTCTTTTTCGAATCCCCTGGTGGAAATAAAAATCCCTGCCTTTAAACTGCCCCAATCGTTCAGTGTGTGCTTGATATTTTCAAGCTGCTTTACAAAAATATCTATTTCATAGGCCTTGGGTGCCCTTTCAGTATGCCTCATAGCAAAAAGGATATTCCCTGAACCATCCTCCATAATTATATCAAAATCATGTTCCACATGACCTTCATGGAATTTCTGGTAGAACTTAACTGTCCTGACCCGTGGAATATTGTTCCAGATTTTTTTCAGGGAAACATTGTTCCCGGTTTCTGCAATACTAAAAAAATAATCACTGAAAAAATACCTGACAAACTTAAATTCAAGTGTATTTTTTATCTGCCCCTGAACTGATCTATTATCTTCCTTCCTGGCAATTCCGGCAGGCATAGTTACCTTTAATTCAGTATTATCCCTGGTAGCCTCTGCTATGTTCAGTGAGATATGCTTATCAAATGATTCGACGATCTTTGAAAGTGTGGAAGCATCTTCATTTCTATTCATGACCAGTATTGTTATTTTGCTCATCAGGTCATGCATGCTGCCTATAAGAGTCCTGGAAAGGCCCGGGTATATATCCACATTTCCACTGGTTTTAAGCAATTCATCCAGTGTTGATACAGTGTATTTACCATCGGTGTGAAGAAATATTGTAAGGATATCTTTTCCTTTATAGAAATAGGCCACATTTTTCCCGTCCGGTTTTTTCAGTTCAATGTATCCAGTGAACTTCTCCCCTTCCATCTTGGTAATAAGTTTTGGAAGGTTTGTAAATTCCGTGTCCAGGTCTTTATGTTTTGGCTCTATATCATTCCTGGCCTGGGAATTCAATAGCAGGGGAAGTGCTGCTTTTTCCTTGGGCGGCAAGTAGACATCAATACTGGCATCACGATAGTTACTTCGAATATACCTGAAAGCTTCCTCATCGGTCTTATCCAGTTTATTGTTTATGATCCCGATCAGTTCACCCTGCCATATGAACATTATGGAAGTGTTATCATTTATATATACGAATATGCACCCTGAAAAATTCTTATTACCCATGTAATCAATTAGTTTAGCCAGCACAACATAATGTGATTTAAGATTAAGGTGTACAGGCCTGAATGTCTTGATAATCCGGATGATCCAGTCGATGTTCTTGTTAAACTCGCTAGTCTTTTTTGGCTTCGATGGGCCTTTTTTCATCGCAGTGATGAGATTTTCTATCCCTGATTCTTTTATGAATTTCTCAAGTTCTTCCTTATCAGTCAAATCAACTTCATTAACAGGCTCTGCCATTTCTACACCTTTTTATATATGGGAAAACTAACAAATGCGACGCATATTGAAATAATTATAATCATTTTAATTTATATGTATTTAGAACTTACCTCCAGTTAGTGTTTTGGTGTCGGTCACACCTTTTATTTGACGAATCCTGTTAAAAACAATATCGCTCAACTGGTCGAAATCCTTCACAGTAACCTTTGCAATAAGGTCATACTCCCCGAACAGCGGATAAATCTCTGGTATATCTGGCTCTTTTAATAGACGGTCGAACACATCCCGCTCCTTGCCCGGGGTCACATTGATCAATACAAATCCTACTGACATTGAAAACACTCCTGTTAATTAGGTTGTTGACTTCACAATATTCTAATAAAATGTTGATCAAATTCTATTTATATTTTTTCTAATTTCAGCTGTCATCACAAGTTACTTTTCAAAAATAATCAATTTGTTCTTCGAATCTTATCGTAATATTATTAAGCATTTAACCGAATTTTGAGTCAAATTAATTGATTGAAACATAACCATACTTAGATGAAAAATGGAGGAAGTAATTTGCCAGACCATAAATATGTATACTTTTTCGGCAAGGATAAGACCGAAGGCAATGCAACAATGAGAAACCTTCTGGGTGGAAAAGGTTCCCACCTGGCTGAGATGGCTAATCTGGGAATACCTGTGCCCCCGGGTTTTACAATAACAACAGAAGTGTGTACAGAATACTTCGAAAACCAGCAGCAATATCCGGATGGGATGAAAGAACAGGTTGAACAGCAGCTGGCTAAACTGGAAGACGGAACAGGGTTCAAGTTCGGTGACGAATCAAACCCATTATTGTTATCTGTCAGGTCAGGTGCACGTATATCCATGCCTGGTATGATGGATACGGTATTGAACCTGGGACTGAACGATAAGACAGTGGCGGGACTGGCAAAGGAAGTGGACGAGAGGTTCGCCTACGACTGCTACAGGCGTTTTATCAACATGTTCGGCGATGTGGTACTGGGCATCGAGCATAAGGAGTTCGAGAATATCCTGGATGCAAAAAAGCAGGAACTTGGTGTTGAGAATGATACTGAACTGGATGCCGGGGCCCTCAAGGATGTGGCACTAAAATACAGGGCAATGGTCGAGGAAAAAACAGGCCAGGATTTCCCCCAGGACCCCATTACCCAGTTATGGATGTCCATCAATGCCGTTTTTGATTCATGGAATACGCCCAGGGCCATCAAATACAGGAAGATAAATAGTATACCTGACGACTGGGGTACTGCTGTAAATGTGCAGTTCATGGTCTACGGGAACATGGGTGAAAATTCAGGAACAGGTGTTGCATTTACCCGGAACCCTTCTACTGGTGAGCGGAAATTCTATGGCGAATACCTGATGAACGCCCAGGGCGAGGACGTGGTGGCAGGTATCAGGACGCCCCACCCCATCGAAACACTGAACCAGGAAATGCCCGAGATTTATAAACAGCTCGATGACATCAAGGAACGGCTTGAGCATCATTTCAAGGAAATGGAGGATGTTGAGTTCACGATCCAGCAGGGCAAACTCTACATGCTCCAGACCAGGACAGGCAAGCGGACCGCAGCGGCTGCCGTCCAGATTGCAATCGACATGTTCAACGAAGGACTGATCACCAGGGATGAGGCACTACTGAAGGTAGACCCAGAGCAACTTGACCAGCTCCTGCATCCTATGATCGACCCCAATGAGAAGGTGGATGCAATAGCAAAGGGACTTCCTGCATCACCCGGCGCAGGGGTCGGAAAGGTGGTGTTCACTGCCGAACATGCCGAAGAGATGGCAGAAGCAGGAGAAAAAGTGGTCCTGGTGCGCAACGAGACTTCTCCCGAAGATATCGGAGGAATGCATGTGGCACAGGGTATACTTACTGTCAGGGGCGGTATGACGTCCCATGCAGCAGTGGTGGCCCGGGGTATGGGTAAAAGCTGTGTTGCAGGATGTGGTGCTATCCAGATAGACGAGGGTGCAGGGCTGTTCACTGTGAACGGCCATACAGTGAAGGAAGGCGATTTTATTACATTGAACGGTACAACCGGTGAGGTCATTATAGGCCAGGCCAAGCTCATCACTCCTGATATTAGTGGTGACCTGAACACCATACTGGACTGGGCCGATGATGTCAGGACACTGGGTGTCAGGACCAATGCGGATACTCCTGAGGATTCCCGGGCTGCCCGGGATTTCGGTGCCGAAGGTATCGGGCTGTGCCGGACCGAACATATGTTCTTTGGCGAGGACAGGATTCCCATCGTCCAGGATATGATCCTGGCAGAGACGGAAAAGGGCAGGAAAGCAGCACTTGAGAAGCTGCTTCCCATGCAGCGCAGCGACTTCAAGGGTATATTTGAGGCAATGAAAGGCTATCCTGTGACTATCAGGCTGCTGGATCCGCCTTTACACGAGTTCCTTCCAAAACATGACGAACTTATGGAACAGTATGCGGAGTTAAAGGCTGCCGGTGACACTAATAAGATACATGAGATCCAGGACCTGATAAAGCGGGTGAATTCGCTTCATGAGTTCAATCCCATGCTGGGACACAGGGGTTGCAGGCTCGGCATCACTTATCCTGAGATATATGAGATGCAGGTAAGGGCCATATTCGAGGCTGCCTGCGAACTGGTAAAGGATGGGTATGAGATCGTGCCTGAAGTGATGATACCTCTTGTTGGTCATATCAATGAGTTCAAGTTTACAAGGGATAGTGCCGATGCAGTGGCCAAACAGGTCATGGAAGAGCAGGGCATTGAACTGGACTACATGATAGGAACCATGATCGAACTTCCCAGGGCAGCCATCACAGCGGATGAGATCGCTACCGAGGCAGAGTTCTTCAGTTTCGGTACCAATGACCTTACCCAGACTACATTTGGCCTGAGCCGTGATGATGCCGGCAAATTCCTGCCGTATTATGTTGAGAAAGGCATACTTGAGAATGACCCGTTCGTGGCTATTGACCAGGATGGTGTTGGCCAGCTTATCAAGATGGGTGTGGATAAGGGCAGGTCAAGTCGGCCGGACCTGAAAGTTGGCATTTGCGGTGAACACGGCGGCGAGCCCAGCAGTGTTATATTCTGCCACAATGCAGGTCTGGATTATGTGAGCTGCTCACCATTCAGGGTCCCGATCGCCAGGCTGGCAGCGGCACATGCGGTGCTGAAAAAAGGTGAGTAACAGACACTTGATACCGGCTTTTAAGGAGCCGCGTGAAATATTTATACTATTGAAAGTAAATCTTAATTAAAAGGTGGAACATGCCAGAAATAATTGAATGTGAATCAGGATCTTATCCGGTTGTGGATGCTCACGGCAAACCTATCGAAGTAGGCAATCCTGTAAAATATGGAGGAACTGGCACCAAGGGACATGTGACCGAGATCATATGCGACAGCGAAGGTGCCTGGGCCGTGATAGATACCAACAACTTGCTGTATAGACTGGAATCCCTTACTGTGCTGGAGGGACTGGAAGCCAAAGTTGAGATGGGAGAGCGTGAATTCTCCACAGAGGAGATCCAGGAAGTGCTGGATAAAGCAGAAGAAGAAGCAAAGGAAGCAAAGTTGGACGATACCAACGTGGAATCTGGCGGATAGTCATATACATCATGTTGCGTATTGGTGTCGTAATCCATGGACCTGCGGTTATCGACTCTGGCAGTGCCGGGAGACTTCTTGAAATATTATCAGGCATAGGGGAAGTGCATCCGGTCCTGGGCGGCACCATGGGCAGGGCTGCTGTGATCGATGCAGGGTTGGAAGACCAAATAGATATCAGCAGGAGCTTGAAACCAGGTGATTCTATTCTGGCCTTTGACTCTTCATGTGATGTAATATTACTGGTCAATGAAGGTAAGTCCATGGAGACGGGATTGGCTTTTGGAAGACTTGTATTTGAGGGGCTGCCTGTATTGGAAAAGCCCCTATACCAGTTGGAGTTTGCAGGTGGATGTTCACTTATCCAGTTGAACAGTGCTTCCCATCTTTTTTTTGATGAATTGAAGCAAGTATTGGATGCCAGTGTGGTTCAATCCCCACAAGCTGTCAGGAGTCTGATAACGGAAAATGGAATTACCAGAAGGCCGGTTTTTGGTGTGAGGCCAGGGGAATATGTGACTGTTAACGGTATTGTTATTGGAAAGGCTTTGTCTGATAATGTTGAGATCATTTCCAGTGGCGGCAGGATAACAGGACTGGATGGGGGCAGGCTCAAACCCCATGGTATCGAGAAATTGGAGCATGTTGACCTATCGTCTGCCATTGTGCGCTCAGGGGTTTTAAGGGATGCCGTTACCACACCCAGGGTGCTTGAACATAAGGCATCGGGATATGCAGTGATCATAGACCATTCGGCAGAAAGCACTTTTGAGATAGCGAAGGATGCGGATATGGCAGTAGTAGTGGGGGATGATACCACAGCAGTAGCAGGCGACCTGCTTACCAGGTTGGGTATCCCGATGATAGGCATCACCGACGGTGACAGGGACGGCATCACGCACCATGCCCATGTGCCGCCCGGCTCTGTGGTTATCAGGCTCTCTCCAGGGAATGATGATATTGTGGGGCGCAGGGTGCGTGAGGAGATATTTGGCGGGCGGGGCCGGATGAAGGTGGATGATGATGGGTTTGAGTGGGTGCTGGATGGTGTGCTGGGACTGGCTGGGGAGCTGGTGGAAGAGGTTGTGCGATACTAAAGAGCATAGGCAAGATAATAAAATATTTATCGTATAACGCTTAACGTTAAACACAATGACTGAAGTAAAAGTGCATGATAAATATCTGGTAGTAATACCCAGGGATGTACGTGAAACACTTGGACTTAGAATAGGAGAAACAGTTGATTTCGTTGTAGAGCAGGAGAAAGCCGTTATTTACCCCAAGCGAGGCGACCCTGCCTCAGTAGAAAAACTTCACGGCATTATCAAGCATAAAGGAGCCATCGATGAGGGGATAGAGAAAGGGTATGCTGTGATGGGAGGTCAGTCCGGATGAAATATGTTGATTCTAATATTTTCATCCACAACCTTATCGGTGACAAACGGATGGGAGATGTTGCTGAAAGGTTCCTGCAAGATGTTGCAAAAGGCAGGGAGATCGGGGTAACTTCTGTTCATACAATGGTAGAGATATATGCATTTTTAAAAAGCAAACGTTTGTCTGAACAGAAAATATCAGATATTATCAGGCAGATAAACGAACATGGAGTTATATTGCTGGCATTTGAACCTGAATTCCTGGTCGAAGCACTTCCTATGGTAAAAAAAGGCTGGAAGATAGGGGATGCCATACATCTCAATACCATGCTTAAAAATAAGATATCCATTATTGTAACTGATGACAGGCACTTTGAAGGTGTGGATGGCATAACACGAATTGACCTGTTAATTTAACCTCTAACTGCTGTACTCCCACAAACTTTAGAGGCAGAATATTATCTCTATCTTCAGCTTCAATGCAGACCTGTATTGCTTCCTTTATTCGTTCCATGACTTGCTCTACAGATTTACCTTGAGTATAGCAGCCAGGGATATCTGGTACTTTTGCGATGTATATTCCATCCTCATCCTGCTCAATGAGAACTGTAAAATTAAATATTTCCTGCTCCATTAACATCACTAATCATTATTTGGTTGTTTGATATTTAAATGTGTTCTGATTGTAAAAGAATTCATGTAAAGGTAGGGACGGCATTCCCCATCATACCCATGTGCCGCCCGGGTCAGTGGTTATCAGGCTCGCACCCGGGAACGATGGTGTGATAGGGCAGCCGGGTGCGTGAGGAGATATTCGGCGGGCGGAGTAGGATGGAGATATGGGATGCTGGGTTTAAGGGGGTGCTGGCAAGTGTGCTAAGGCTGGCCGGTGGGCTGGTGGAAGAGGTTGTACGGTATTAATTGCATCACCCCTAAAATGAAGTTTTATCAAAATACCTTTCCATATCCTTCAAGTCAAATAGCAGCACGCCCTTATCCTTCGCAAACGCCACTGCTTTTTTTGTAAACCCGGCCTTTGCAATCACAGCATAATGCTCATTCCTCGCCCCGTTAAACCACTTCACCAGCGGTGCCTTGTCCAGCAGCCGCCCGATAACATCAACACCAATCTTTCGATTCTGCCATTTGCACTCACAAAAAAGAATATCATGACTATCGTTATCTAACGCCACCACATCAATCTCGTTCTCACGGTCCCACCACCTGCCCCAGCGGGTGAACCGTGCTCCAAGCCTGCCTTTGGCAGCCACTTCCTGAAGGAACTCCATTGAGATGCTCTCAAAGGTACGTGAAGTATAGCCCGACATTGCAGCCATGATGCTATCCAGCAGGTTACCCGTATCCCTCATCTCAATCCGGGAGCGGTTAGGCATAACAAACCTGAACCAGAAATTCAGGAAATTGTCCTCTATATAGTACACACCCTTCCGGAACCGCAACGGGTCCTCTGTAGGCGGCACCTGGCGTACTACCACGCCGATTTCCTGCAGTACGTCCAGGTATCTGGTCACTTTTTTTCCTTCTATTCCTACAAAATTTGATATTTCACTAAGTTTGGTATGGCCCAGAGCCACGGCTTTTAAAATTGAAAGATATACATTCGGGTTCTTGAACTCCTGGGACATCAGGAAAATACTTTCCTGGTAGAAAAAGCCTTCTTTTGCTATGATCTTCTTACGGATGAAGTCACGCACATTCGGCTCTTCAATTAATAACAGGTATTTTGCCACGCCGCCAGTTATGGAATACAGCAATACCCTGTCCTCAATACTGAATTCTTTTAGCAATAGTGATGCATGTTTGAAATCAAATGGCTTAAGATGTATTTGTGATGTACGCCTGCCATAGAGCGGGGAGTCATAGTTGAGCACATCCCGAAGCATCATACCCACCAGCGAGCCGCACACGATAAGACATATACTGGTTTTGGAGAAAAATGTGTCCCAGTATTTTTGGAGTATGGATGGGAAAGCAGGGTCGCTTTTTATCAGGTATGTAATTTCATCTATTGCCAGGACCAGTCTTTTATCCTGCGGCAGTGTTTTTGAGAGGTAACTGAAGAAGTGGTCCCAGTTATCGAATTGTGTCTTTATGAGAAAGTCGTCGTGAGTATATTCGTATATCTGTTGTT
>JAIWAT010000044.1:0-11155 GCA_048634225.1 Anaerolineales bacterium
AGTTCTTGAATAGTTAATTTACTATCATCCATTTCTTTCTTTAGCGAGGATGTGAAATTAATATTGTTTGGATTCTCGAATTGTTTGAAAAAATCATTTTTCATTTCATCCCAGTTGTTTTCAGTCAATCTGAAATTTTTAACACTTTTTATCGAATCTTTAATTTCTTTCTCACTTTCGCTCATTTTTGTGAGAATATCTTGAATTTCCCATGTTGGAATAAAAACCAAATCATCTCTTTCGGTTTGAATTTCGGCAAGATTTCGTAAGGATTCTTCTAATTCTTTCTTCGTACTTTCAATATCTAAATTTTTAACAAATTCTGTACTATTTAATTCAGATATTTGGTTCAAATTTCGTGATAAATTCTCATATCTCCTTTTTTGTTCAATGATAATATCCTTGTATATTCTCGTTACATCATGATTAAAATTTATCATGTCCTTTTCAGAATATTTATTCGAAGTCAATGCTAACACTTTATTTGCTTTTTCAACACTTTGTTCGAAATAAAAGAGGGCTTGAGCATACAACTTATTTTCATATAGAATTTTAGTTGCTTTAAGGTCTTTCTTAGCGATTTTTAAAAATTCTTCTGCCAAATTCATATTATTGCCTTTATTCTAAAATTACATAGCATGGTATTAATAGAACTAACTTTTTGATTAAGTTGCTAACCGTTAAATAATTTGTTAAGTAACGGTTGTCTTTACTTTATTTTTCTCAGGGAGCATGAATCCCATTCTTGCAATAACTATCCCCGTATTGACAATACGGGGTCTTCATCTACTTAAACAAAACGATTTGTTGCTTTGAATTATGAGATGGTTACCAACCCTTACCTAAATCCCGTAGTGTAGGGCTTTGTGTAATAAAGTACGTCCTGTGTATAAAGTAAAAAGTCTGTGTATAAAGTCAGGGCATAATTCGACTTTTTACACAAAGCCGCACACATTACGTTAAATATTGCTGGTTGAAAAGTAGTCTATTCCAGCGTCTCCTTCAGGAAAAGCGAGATGAAGGTAGCGCACAGGGTAAGCATGCCCAACACAAAAAAACTGGTCCTGGCATCAGCGAATTCAAGAATGAGGCCGGCAACCAAAGGTCCGGTTGCAGCCCCCAGCCACCTGATCATATTAAAAGCGCCGATTGCAGTACCCAGGGTGCGTACATCATTTTTCATTACATGGTCTGCCAGTATGGCAGTGGACAAAGTGACAACAGGCCCAAGGCACAGTCCCACAAATCCAAAATTTATAGCAATCGCCAGTGGAGTGAGGGTTACATACGACATGAGCAAAAGCGCTCCCCCGCCAAGTAATATCATCACAACGAGGGGGGGTTTTCGTCCTATATGGTCGCTAAAAAATCCGGTGAGGAATGCGCCAAAGCTGCTGGTTATCGCGTAAGGAATGAATATGAATCCCATCTGGACGGGAGTAACAGTACCAGTGGCAAAGAAAGGAAGCACATAGGATGCTCCAATGACTGAAATTCCGCATAGCATACTAACCAAACCTGCCATCAACAGGGTTCTGTCTTTGAACATCAACAATGTGGCCACCAGCATTTTCCTAACCCCGAAATCGCTGTGCTTGGTGCAATAATTTGTTTCGGTCAGCCAAATAAAGGTGCCCAATGCCAGCATTAATGATACCCCCGCCATGGACAAAAATACGATTCTCCATCCGAACAGCCCGCCCACTACACCGCCTAATATGTAGCCGCCAACGGTGCCCAGGCCCACTGCCATGCTTATAATGCCAAGTCCTTTTCCTCTTTCCCTGATGGGATAGATGTCGTTCACAATGGTATAGGCGGTAGGGAAGAACATGGCAACACCCAGGCCCGATATGGAACGGGCAACCAGTAATTGCATTCCTGATTCGGCAGTGCCGAAGATGAGCAGCCCGAAGCTGAATACCAAAATGCCTGCCGTGACAAATAGGCGGCGGCCGTACCTGTCTGAGAGTACACCGATAGGTACCTGGGGAATTGCCATGAAGATCATGAAAGAGCCCATTATTATTCCCATCAAGGGTTTACTCACACCCAGTTCGCCGGAAACTTCGGGCAGCATGGGGATAAGGGACAGTACGGCCATAAAAACTATAAAAAGCCCAACCGTCAGGATGGACATAATCCTGTTGCGATTGATTCCGGCACAGTACGTAGCGGTATTGGGCATAGGGGATAGAGAGTTGATGTGGATTATTAAGTTTTCCCGGGTTGAAATTACAATACCGGGCGGGTTTCACGGTATCCTTAAATACCTTTTTATCGTTACTACCAATTCGAGGTGTAATAATATTGTTTTTGATTGGAGAAGCACTCATTGGCGAGGAACCAGAACTCGCACATGTTGACATTATCATTGGAGATAAAAACGGGCCTGCAGGACAGGCTTTTGCAACCGGGTTCACACAGTTATCTGCAGGACACACACCCCTGCTTTCTGTGATACGGCCAAACCTGCTTACCAAACCTGCAACACTCATCGTACCAAAAGTGACGGTACAAAATATGGATGGCGCAGCCAAGATATTCGGGCCGGCCCAGAGTGCTGTTGCTCGGGCAGTGGCTGATGCTCTGGATGAAGGTATCATACCAAAAGAACAGGCTGAGGACCTTGTGATTGTGGCCAGCGTGTTCATCCACCCACAGGCAGATGATTACAGCAAGATATACAGGTACAACTATGGTGCCACAAAACTGGCAGTACAAAGAGCCATGGAAGGCTTCCCTGATGTTGATACCGTGTTAAAAGAGAAGGATAGGACCATGCATCCTATAATGGGATTCAATGTGACCAGGTTGTTTGACCCCCCATATCTGCAAGTGGCCATCGATATCCCGGATATGGATTTCGTGAATAAGGTATTGAAGGTGTTACCGCAGAGCGACCACCTGATTATAGAGGCGGGTACGCCCCTCATCAAGCGCTACGGCCTTGATGTGGTGTCAAAGATACGCGCAGTGCGGCCCAATGCGTTCATTGTGGCTGACCTGAAGACCCTGGATACCGGCAACCTTGAGGCCAGGATGGTGGCTGATGCTACTGCTGATGCTATTGTAATCTCTGGACTGGCACCGCTTTCTACTATTGAAAAGGCCATCAAGGAAGCCAAGAAGACTGGTATCTATGCATGTATTGACATGCTCAACGTGCCTGACCCGGTCAAGGTGTTGAAGGACCTGAGCGTGAAGCCGGATATCATTGAACTGCACAGGGCCATTGATGCAGAGGATAGCGCATACGCATGGGGCAGTATCCCTGATATGAAGAAGATCCATCCAAAGTTGCTGGTTGCTGTTGCAGGCGGCATAGGTAAGCTGGAGGATGGCTCTGCGAAAGTAAGCGATGCCTGTGGTGCCGGAGCCGATATTATTGTGGTCGGCAGGGCTATTACCAAGGCCAAGGACGTGCGCCAGGCTGCTGAGATGTTCCTGGAAGACATGAAAAAGGCTGAGGTTGACCAGTACAGGGTCATGACTGATTTCTGAGTTTAAATGTTGGCAGCCGGAATGAACGGCTGCCTTTGTACTTTTTTTTATTTCATTTCAATCGTTATACTCCACAGCTCTGCTGCGGTTGGGACAAGCCATGGTCAATGCAACCTCAATAGTCTGAGACATGAGATACCCCACAGCTCTGCTGTGGGGAGCTTCATTCAACCAGAAGAAAATATAAAATCTCTCTTACACCACAAGCTTTAAGTTTATTATGAATATATATTCATTAATGCCAAGACCGAGACGCCACCGGTATATACGGTCGTCATTCGATTACAATTACTTCAAACCATGTACAACCTGTCAGCAGGATATGGGTGAAGTGGTATTGAAGATGGAAGAAATGGAGAGCATACGGCTGAAGGATCATCTCGGAATGGATCAGCGTGAGGCGGCAGATCATATGAAAGTCTCGCAGCCAACATTCCACAGGATCCTGACCGAAGCAAGAAAAAAGATCGGGTGCGCCCTGGTCAGTGGCAAAGCGATACGAATACATGGAGGGATGTACGAGATGGCAACAACTCCACTACGTAAGTTCCAGTGCTATGACTGCCAGCATGTATGGGAAGTAGTGCATGGCACAGGAAGACCCCAGAACTGCCCGGAGTGCAAAAGCGTGAACATACACAGGGCTGAGGACGATCGTGGCTATGCCAGAGCCGGACGTGGCAGACATGGTATGCGGTAACATGGTGAGATCATGAAAAAAGCCGAAGAGGGTATAGCTCAGGAAAAACGCTTGAAAGAGCGTATGGAAAGAATAAAGCACAAAATAATGGTCATGAGTGGAAAAGGTGGCGTTGGAAAGACCACAGTAGCTGTCAACCTTGCACTTACACTTGCGGTAAAGGGATACGAGGTTGGGATCATGGATGCTGACATCCATGGTCCGAATGTTCCAAAGATGCTTGGGATCGAGGATGAACATCCACAGGTATCAATGGGGGAGATAACTCCTGTCTTCATACCTCCACGGGTGAAGGTTATGTCTCTTGCATTCCTGCTACACAATAAGGACACGCCAGTGGTATGGCGGGGACCGCGCAAGATGGGTGTGATCAGGCAGTTTCTTTCAGACGTATTCTGGGGCGATCTGGACTATCTTATAATCGACCTCCCGCCAGGAACCGGGGATGAACCATTGAGTGTTGCCCAGTTGATTCCGCAGATAGACGGAGCAATCGTTGTCACTACACCACAGGACGTCGCTCTGCTGGATTCGAGAAAATCAGTGAACTTCGCAAAGGAACTTAGTACACCAGTTATCGGGATCATAGAGAACATGAGCGGATTCAAATGCCCGAAATGCGGCGAGACGATCGATCTTTTCAAGATCGGCGGCGGTGAACGTGCTGCAAAAGACATGAGCGTGCCATTCCTTGGCAGGGTTCCAATCGATGTTAAGATCGTTGAGTCAGGCGACAGTGGCATTCCATTCATGCTGAAGCATAAATCAGAAGCTGCTGAAGCCTTCGAGACGATCGTTGACAATATAGAACAATTTGTAAAAGGAGATTGATAAACATGAAGATATGCGTGACCTCAAACGGACCAACTATGGATGCGTCCGTAGATCCAAGATTTGGAAGATGCCAGTACTTCGTTTTCGTGGACTCGGAAACGATGGAGTATGAAGCAATGCCGAATCCAAGTATAGGTGCTTCGAGCGGTGCTGGAATACAGGCGGCACAGACCGTTGCAGACAAAGGCGCTAGCGTTGTTATCACCGGACAGGTGGGACCGAATGCAATCCAGACACTCGGCGCTACTAATATCTCGGTCGTGACTGGTGCAAGCGGCACGATCAGCGATGCGATCGAGCAGTACAAGAGCGGTGGATTACAGCAATCCGGGAGCCCGACCGTACCTGCGTACTCTGGGATGGGTGGCGGCGCCGGTGCAGGCGTAGGTGCAGGTGCCGGAATGGGTGCTGGCAGAGGTATGGGGCGCGGCGGTGGCCGTGGCGGCGGTCGCGGCATGGGTGGAGGTATGGGAAGAGGCATGGGACAAGGCATGGGCTTGGGAGTTCCGGTAACACCTGCTCCTCCAGTACCACCCCTACCTGCGCAGACGATAGATGAGGAGATACAAGCTTTGGAAAGTCAGATAAAAGATATCAAAGCAAAACTGGAAGAACTGAAGAAATAGGAGGTGAATGAAATGAGAGGTGGACATAGAAATATGTACTATGCGTCAGGGATGCCTGGATGGATGCGGCTGGGATATTCTCCTGGCTGGGTTGGACGAAGTCCTGGTGGACTGCCACCAACTGTACAGTATCTAAGAACCGGAACGTGGCAAACGCCACTACCGCAAGCTCAATGGCAGGGAATGCAGACTGGCATACCAGCCATGCCTGAGCAACAGGAGCTCTCGATGCTCGAATCCCAGGCAGCGATGCTTGAGCAGCAACTGGAACAGATCAGAAATAGGCTCGAAGAACTGAAGAAATGAAGTACAATATCGATGAATCGCTATGCACAGGATGTGGATTGTGCGTCAATGTATGTCCGGTAAGGGCGATAACTCTGTCAGATACGGCACACATCGACATCGACAGCTGTACTGGCTGCGGAGCCTGTATCAATGTATGCAAGAAAGGTGCAATCATTGAGGTGCCGGATGAAATGGTGCAGGAGAATGTGTCCGTGCCCGCCGCAATTGCATCCGGAGTTGCAACTGCTATAGGAACTGTTAGAGACGCCATCAATCGGTACACGAATAGCGGCACCACTACCGGACCCCGTCGAGGTGGTAAGGGGCGCGGTGGCGGCCGTGGTCGTAGTAGTGGTCGTGGTGGTGGTCGTAGTGGTGGCCGGGGCGGCAAGAGAGTGTGAGATAGGATGGAATTATTTTAATTTCATTATTAACCGCAGATAAACGCAGATAACGGCGATTATAGATTTTAATTTTTATTATATGGTAAAAATTCAAGTATAATCAAATTTCGGCCGCAATATCTGTGTTTATCTGTGTTCATCTGTGGTTCAAAACTCGCTCGAATCCACACGGCTGGCTGCCACACTGCCGCCCTAACGGGCTGCGGTGGCAGGGTATAATGCAGAGAAGCTTGGCGGCGGGAAAAAGAAGCGACTAACCGGGGCTGGAATCAGTTCAATACTAACCGCAGAGTGCGCGGAGGAACGCAGAGAAAAGCAAAAACGCTCTGCGAACCTCTGCGTTCTCCGCGGTTTTATCCATTACACAAATTATATATTTTAACAGCCATGCCCGCCACCGGCAGCAATCTCCAACAACCAAGGCCGCCACCTGCATCGCAGATCACCCGCGCGCCGTCTGTCGCAGTGTTTGGCTGGGGCGGGCGCGCTGCTTCTTGCTCGCAGTGTGAGTAATGTAGCTACATCTTCATCCCATAACATCTGACCTATCTTAACCGCAACCTCATATTCTAAACGGTTTTTAGCCAGTGTAATTGTTTCATCGGCAATATAGTTCGTAGTCACAAGAGGATGAGCCAGTGATTGAAAGAATTCGACTGCATGTGCATGACAAGAATCGGTCTTATCTAAAAGGGCATACCATGCACCTATATCAACAAAGACCTGAGGCATTTGATCACTTCAATATTTTAATATAATTAGCGGTCATGTTTGCTGGCAACATCTATCAGACCACTGCCCCAGCACCAATAATCCCGGACAATGCTTTCTTCTGCGCTTTTAAAAGTTCTATTGTTATTTGGATTATAGTCTTGAGAGGGGAGTCATAACTACTAAAGAGGGGGCTGAGGTTCGGACTTTCAATCTCAAATACGGGAGGAAAAATGAGGCGATTAAAAAGGCAATGCTGATGGATGGTATGTGGATGTTGGTAACGAATATCACCAAAACTACTGAGCCTGAGGAGTTTAGGCTTGGTCCGGAAAAACTTATCTGTGCCTATAGGGATAAGAATCGGGTGGAGGAGGGGTTCAAGGAAGTGAAGTCTTTCCTTGAGTTCCGGCCGACATTTGTGTATAGCAATGATCATGTGCGGGCACATTATACGATATGCATTCTGGCTTATTTGCTGGATGTGACTGTTACGAACAGGCTAAGGGAAGCTCCGGTTGAGGATGTGGGTAGTGTGAGGAAGGTCTATAGTACGCTTGGGAGATCTGAAGTTGCGAAATTGGGTGTGAGGGGGACTAAATGTGAAGGTAGAAAGCTTATGCATGTGACGGATGTGCAAAAAAACATTATGGAGCTGTTCAATTGTAAGTATTTGAGGGAGGGTGGATACTTAAAGTCAATCGGGATTAAATAGTTGTAGAACAGACTCGTAAAAGGGGAGAGGCTACTGGTAACGTTTTGATTTTAATCTGACGAAGATGGTTTTCAAATAAACGCAAATAATGTGGCAATACCTAATTGCCCTTATTCTCCATCCCTGCCATTTTCAGGAAGTTCTCAATGATCTTTAATCCATCCCCTGTTAGCACTGACTCGGGATGGAACTGTATCCCTTCCACCGGATACTCCCTGTGCCTTATCCCCATAATAATCCCATCCCCGGTCCTGGCAGTAACCTCAAGTTCATCGGGCAGGCTGGTCTCATCCACCACAAGTGAATGATACCTGCCCCCGATTATGACAGAGGGGAGCCCTTCATATATCCCGCTTTTACAGTGTATGACCTCTGATGTCTTGCCGTGTACCGGGCCGGATGGTGAATGGATGACCCTTGCCCCGTAGGCCACAGCAATGGCCTGGTGACCCAGGCATACGCCCAGTGTGGGTATTTCAGGCCCGAATGTTTTAATTATATCAACACAAGTTCCAATATCAGCCGGATTATGCGGATTTCCGGGGCCTGGCGAGATTACAATAGCATCAGGCCCAATCATCTCAACCTCGCCCGGGCTAATGGTATTTGGTACCACAACAGTATCGGGCTCGAACATTGACACATAATCTACCAGGTTCCACACAAAGGAATCCTTATTATTCACGAACAGGACCTTCATGCTCCGCCCCCGATAGCTTTCATCATGGCAGCCATCTTCCGCTCGGTCTCATTGTACTCATATGCAGGGTCCGAATCAGCCACAATACCGGCCCCGGCCTGGATGTATGCCTTCCCGTCCTTCATGATGACAGTACGTATCACAATAGCAAAGTCCGCATTTCCGTCCAGGGAATAATAACCCACACCGCCGCCATAGATGCCCCTGGCAGTGGTCTCCATGTCATCGATTATCTCCATGGCCCGTATCTTTGGTGCCCCGGACAGCGTGCCTGCCGGGAATATAGCCCTTGCCGCATCGAACTGGTCGCAGTCATCACGCAGCATTCCGGTTACTGTGCTCTCGATATGCTGCAGGTGGGAGTACTTCAGTACGCTCATGAAATCTTCAACTTTCACAGTCCCGGGTCCGCTTACCATTCTCACATCATTACGCCCCAGATCCACCAGCATCACATGCTCTGCCCGCTCCTTCTCGTCACCCAGCATCACACGCGCCAGTTGCTCGTCCTCTTCGGGCGTGGAGCCCCTGGGGCAGGTTCCTGCAATGGGATTAGTTATTAACTTCCTGTTGTGTACGGTCATCAGGGTCTCGGGACTGGCACCGATAATGCCTGTACCGTCGAACTCGAACAGGTACATATATGGGCTTGGGTTCACCTCACGCAGCCGCCGGTAAAGTTCCACAGGTGTCTGTTCCAGCTCAACCTCATAGCGGCGGGACAGCACCACCTGGAAAATATCACCATCAATGATATGCTGCCTTGCCTTTTTCACAGAATCTTCATATTGTGACCTTGTCATATTACATGAAGGACTATCAATTGGACATGCATCATCTATTGAGAATTCAACTTTCCCTGCCTCATGTATCAAAGCCAGCATGCTGGCGGCATCTTCAACAGCCTGGCGGTAGATGGATGTTGCATCATCATCTTCCCCGATGAACGGAGTTAACACCACATGTACAGTATCGGTCAGGTGGTCGAAAACAGCGGTTTTGCTTACCAGTGCGAACTGGGCATCAGGGAAATCCGACGTATGGGCCTGCGGCCTGTCCAGCCAGCAGTCGTACACCAGGTCATAAGCATTGAACCCGATGGCACCGCCCATAAATGTCTGGCGGTCAAAGGATGTACTGTTCAGGAATAGTGCACCACTTGCCGGAAATGCCGAGCGTACAGCATCCAGTGTATCATATCCCTGCTTGATATCACCCTTTAGCGCCCTGCTATTTTCGTTGGTATAACATACCTGTGCAAGGTTTCCTTTTACATGCTGTATCATAGGAGTCTGTGCCGGATATTCCAGTGTCACTCTCCTGTCCTTTACTGTAACCACTGCATCAGGGTCAGAACCCACAAAGGAGAAACGGGCATGACGCTGTTCCTTTTCCACAGATTCCAGGAGGTATGAATAGCGGCATGCTCTACTGTTTTGTTCCTTCATGGCACTGTACAACTGGAACGGGGTACAGGGTGCAGGAATATTTGCACTTAACTGGATGATGGCGGGTCTTTCCCCTGCTGCCAGTTCGCAGAATTGTGTCTCAGTCAGGTCAAGCAGCACGCTGTTCGTTGCATTTGTCGCATTTGTTGAATTCGTTGCGTTCGTTGAATTCATCGAACTGACCTCGCATTATTGACAAACATCATTACTTTATCCTCATCCTTTACACCCCCGGTCTCAACTCCCGAGGCTGTATCCACACCATAGGGCCGTACGGTCCTTACGGCATCTGCCACATTACCGGGATTGAGACCTCCGGCCAGTATGACAGGCAGGGACGAGTGCAGGGTAATTTCGGCACTCCTGGCCCAGTCATGAACGGTCCCTGTACCCCCGGACTTACCGTCTATTTTAGTATCAAGCAAAATAGCATCAGCAATATTGTCCAGTCCCTTTATTTCATCCACAGCACTACCTACATCAGTTCCGCCATCGATATGTATGGTCTTGATGAGCTTTACGCCAGTATTCTCCTTGAGGGTCCTGAGGTCTTCCTGTGACATGGAACTGTGCACCTGCACCGCATCAGGCTTAACGAATCCGGTCAGTTCAAGGACATTATCAAGGCTATCCGGCATGCAGACCATCACTGTGCTCACCAATGGAGGTGTGGAGGCTGCCAGTTCCCTGGCGGTTTCCCTGTCTATCTTTCGCGGCGTACTGACCGGTACCTCGGTGATAAAACCTACCGCATCAGCCCCGTACTTCACAGCCATCATTACAGAATCCAGGTCTTTCATCCCGCATATCTTGACCCTGGGAAATGGCAGGGCCTGGGATTGCCGTATATGGTCATTTTCCGGTTTGTGCATGAAAATTCACAAGACTCCTTCAATCGATTATATCCTATGAGATGTATTTTCCAAGCTGCCCGGTGTCGCCTGCTACTTCCACGAAACTTTTCAGCTTCTCCAGGGCTGCGCCGCTGTCAATGGTCTGCTGTGCCAGTTCCACACCATCCTTCAGGTCAGATGCCTTACCACCCACGACCAGCGCTGCGGCAGAGTTCATGACCACGATATCCCTCTTTGGCCCTTTCTGCCCCTGTAATATCTTCACAATATCAGCAGCGTTCTCCTGGGGGGTACCGCCCCTGATATCTGCCATTGACGCCCTGTCGAACCCCAGTTCTTCGGGGGACAGTGAATAAGTCCTGATCTTCCCG
>JAIWAT010000045.1:0-11136 GCA_048634225.1 Anaerolineales bacterium
TGATGGGCGGCTTGGTGACAGACGCTATGATGGATTCATTCAGCATCTGCGGAACACCTGAAACATGCGCTGAGAAAGTTGCCAATCTCCAGAAGATCGGTGTGACCCAGATCGTATGCGGTTCACCTATCGGTCCGAATAAGGAGAAATCGATCAAACTCTTCGGTAAGGAAATAATCGGAGGCAAGTAGGTGAGCGCTGAGATCCCCGCACCACAAATGGGGTTCCCGAAGATATACCAGGTAATAAAAAATACACTGTGTACTGCATGCGGCGGATGCGAAGCCATCTGCCCTATGCAGGCAGCCAAGGTACAGTTGTACGATGAGGCGAACTATGATAAGTTCACTCCGACTGTAGATGAGCCTACTGTGGTCAAACTCTTTAGTGAGATCAGCAGGGAAGACAATTACTGTGCCAACAGGCAGTGTTATGTGGACTGTGACACATGTCTGGCCTGCCAGAACTGTCTGGCCTGTGAGCGTATCTGTCCAATTCTTGATGGCTTCCCGGGTGATGATGAATTCGATAATATCATCGACCAGCGGATAGGCAAGAGTTCCATACACGGCCAGGATGGTGGAGCCGTTACCGGTATCCTGAAATCACTATTTGAACAGGGTGAGATAGATGCTGCCCTTAGTGTTTCACGAAATGATGATTGGGAGACCGAGGTCGTGGTGCTGACCAGTGCCGAACAGGTGGCCAGTGCAGCCGGTACCAAATATACCTATGAACCTGTATTATCAGAACTGCGTGAAGTACTTAAGAAATATGAGAAGATCGCTGTGGTTGGCACTCCCTGCCAGGCACATGCAGCTTCACTGCTTCGGGAGAACCTTACAGATAAGATCAAGCTGGTTATTGGCTTGATATGCATGGAGAGCTTTACCTATGATGATATGGGAGAGAATATCATACCCAACATTATGGGTTTGGATCGGAAAACTGTGAAGAAACTTGACTTTGCAAAAGGCAAGTTCGTAGCAGAGACCGCTGATGATAAAGCGTTGGTCCCGATCAAGGAGATTGCTCACCTGGCCCGTAAACCCTGCCATCATTGCCTGGATTACACATCCTATTATGCAGATATCAGTGTAGGCAGCGTAGGCAGTCCGGATGGATGGAGTACCATCTTTATCCGCAATGATATAGGCAAGGAATACCTGGATAAAGTCAAGGGAATGGAATACCACGACAAACCCATCTTTATGGATATCGTCGTAAAACTTGCAGCCCAAAAACACAAAAATAATGCATGGGACTATGAGAAGTTCAATGAGGTAGTCTGGGCTGGCGGAGAATGGACTCCAGAAGAGCATTCTACATAGGACGGTTCCAACCATACCACCTGGGACACCAGAACGTGCTTGAGTCGATAGCACAAGAGGTAGATGAAATCATAATCGGCATCGGAAGCGCACAGGTAAGCCATGAGCCCGATGATCTGTTCACGGCAGGTGAGCGGGTGCTGATGATGACCGAAGCGCTGGAGACCTTGGGTGTTAAGCACTACATAATACCCATTGAGGATATCCGGCGCAATTCAGTCTGGGTGTCCCATGTTATTTCTATGACACCACCTTTTACGGTGGTGTATTCAAACAACCCGTTAGTGATACGGCTCTTCGAGGAAGCAGGATTCGAGGTCAGGCAGTCACCACTATTCAAACGTGAGAGATATTCAGGCACCGAAATACGCCGCAGGATGCTGGCTGGTGAGGAATGGGAATCACTTGTGCCGAATTCTACTGCAATGGTTATTAATGAGATAGGTGGAGTGAAAAGATTGAAGATCGTATCCAGTGGGGATAATATATAGGAATGAACTGATCATTTCATTTATAATCTAAAGGAATTAAAGGATTTATTATAACAAGTCAGGTTCTTTGCAGGATTTTTGTGCAATAACTGCCAGATGGTCTGGATGATATGGTCTGAGTACTTTCTTATCAAGTAAATTGAACTCTTTGCCAAGTTTATCCAATTCCTGTTCATACACTATTTTCGGATTTACAGTACTATCTACGCTCCGGGCCTTGATAACCATTACAAGGTATCCACCCTCCTTAAGGAACTCCCTGGCATTGACCAATGCGATCTCAGCCTGGTTGGGCTGGGCCACATCCTGGTATATCACATCTACCGAACCTGCAATAGCCTTGTACGACCCGGGCTGCCCGGCATCTGCGAAGATCGGGACCATGTTACTGCGCTGACTGCACACATCAATAAGATCGCGCATGATCCTTGGTGAGAACTCGACTGCAAAGACGCGCCCCTTCTCTACGATATCAGAAACATGGCTGGCAGTAGTTCCAGACGCTGCACCCAGGTAAAGGACCCTGGAATCCTCCTTTAACGGTAGATCCATCCCCTTTTCTATCATACCGGCCAGCTTACTGCGGTGGTGTGACCATAACCTGTATTCTATCCCATCGACCGTTATCAGTTTTTCACCATATACCTGTATGTCTGGCACCAGGTTCTTAGTGACAAGCCTGGTATTTCCCCCATCTTCTATAAAAAAGACATTAGGTATATGTATTGGTATATTTGTCAGTATATGTGTCTTTACGAGTTTTGCAGGCATCAGTATTAAGGAAATAGCTATTTGTCAATAAGATTTTCTAAATATCCTTTTTAACGTTTAGGCACATATACTGCACCGGAATTGTAATGACAAAATACTTTGAAGTAACAAGGAGGGATGCAGCCGCACGATTGGGTAAGTTGCTGCTGGACGATCATTATCCCACACCTTTGATCCTGCATCCTGAAAAGGACAGTCCCATTGTTTTTGCAGGCAGCCTGTGGGCCCGGAATATACTATCACCTGATAAAGTGGATACTGGCAAACTTGTCATCCTGCCAGGTAAACCAATGCCCCTGCATGCCAGGCCCGAAATGGTAAAAGAGATCAATGACTCTGCAAAACAGGAACTGCAGCAATGGGAAAAACGCGATGGGGCAACAGGTCAATTAGTACACCCGTCCTACCCTGATATCCCACATGCAGATATGTATGTCATAGGTGCGGCAAGACAGATGGAAAAAAATCCCAGGATGTTGCTGGACACTGTAATTCATATCAAGAACAATACTCCTCCTGATACCGCCCTGTATGCCCCTGCACTGGCAACCCCGGAAAACCTTTGCCTGTTGATCTACCTGGGCATTGATATTGTTGATGACATACTTCCCACGATCAAGGCATATGATGGTATCTACATGATGCCCGATGGTGAGTACAAGCTGTCAGACCTGCCAGTACTGCCCTGTTCATGCAGTGTATGCACTAATACCAGTGTGGAAGACCTGCAGGAAATGAGCGCACAAGAGCGGGGTAAACTGGTGGCCAGGCATAACGTGAACAGGCTGGCAGAGGAAAAACAGATTGCTGTCCTGCGTATCAAAAACGGTAACCTCAGGGAATATGTGGACGGAAAATGCCGCAGCAGTCCCTGGCTTACTGCACTGCTCAGGCTCATGGACCAGGAACACGTATACCTTGAACAGCATATGCCCACATATCGCAGTGGTACCATGTACGCAAATACTTCTGAATCTCTGAACAGGATAGAAGTAAAGCGGTTTGCTGAAAGGGTGCGCTCACAATACCAGGCACCTGATGCGAATATACTGCTGCTGCTCCCCTGCTCTGCCCGTAAGCCTTATTTCATATCCAACAGTCACCAGTTGTTCAACCGTGCCATAGGCAGGAACAGGCGGGCATTGAACGAAGTGATAATCACATCGCCACTGGGTATAGTACCGCGGGAACTGGAACTGGTATATCCTGCCGCTCATTACGATATACCTGTGACAGGGCACTGGGACCTTGAAGAACTTTCCTGGGTGACCGGGTGCCTTGTGGATTACCTGGAAAACAATAAGTACTCACACATAATTGCCCATGTAGATGGTGCCTATAGGGATATTTGCCAGAGTGCTGCCGAAACGCTGGGTCTTGATATTATATTCACTGCCCAGGGCAGCGTTACATCTGCCCGGTCACTGGGAACATTAAGATCTACTGTATCTGGCATTGTCCGGGATGAGGGGTACGTACTTCGTAAGACCACTGAGCTTGCAAAGAACATGTTGAGAGGGATTGCAGATTACCAGTTCGGCAGAGGTGCAGGATGGCTTTTAGTCCCTGATGGTGCTTCCATTAAGGCACCGTTCCCGAAATACCAGGTATATGATAACAAAAAGCAACTAGCCAGCCTCAACCCAAGGACTGGTACACTCATCCCAACACTTGAAGGTGCCATGCGGCTTCTCGAACTGGGCACTTACCAGATCCATATTGATGATTTTGTGCCCGGCGGCAGCTTGCTGGCACCTGGTGTGGTGGATGCCGATGTGAACATCCGCCCGTCCGACCAGGTAATAGTAGTAAGTGAGCGGGTGCTGGGTGTGGGCAGGGCATTGATGGGCGGTGCCGAGATGGTACGATCTACCAGGGGCATTGCAGTTGATCTGAGGAAGGTTAGGGAGATATAATATGGAAATATCATGCTCGTCACTGTTCCTGTGGGACTATGGTATTGATGAGATAGCAGAGATACTGGGCCGGGCAGGAATAGAGAATATTGAGTTCTGGGCAGAAACACCTGAATTCTGGCCGCACCGCCATGAAGCAAAAGTTGTGGAGCATCTGGATGATGTAATATCCACATTTTTTGGACACTGCAATGTTCATACACCTATCCTTGACCTGAATCCGTCATCCTATAATGAACATGTACGAAAAGCTACCATTAAAGAGACATTTTGGGCCATAGACCTGTCCTCAAAGCTGGATGCCCGTGTATTGACCATACACCCCGGGAACAGGACAGTGCACAGGCAGCCAAGCCCGGAAGACATGGAATGGTTCCTGGACTATCTCACTGTTTGTACAGGATATGCCAGTGAGAGGGGGGTTGTCCTTGCTCTTGAGAATCTCTCACCCAGTTTACAGAACATGTGTTACGAACCGTCCCCTATGGCTGATGTGCTGGCAAGGTATCCTGATCTTATGATGACATTTGACATAGCCCATGCTCTGCAGATAGGGCTCGACAATGCCCTGGATTTTATTAATGAACTTGGTGACAGGATCGTGAATGTACATGTGGGGGGTGTGCAAAACGGTACTCCACATTACCCGGGACATATGGCCAGGAATCCTGAGATCATTGAAATACTCGGCGGGCTCCAGAGAAGTGGGTACGATAATGACCTGACCATTGAGATTGACGATAAGCTGATTAATCAGGACATGTCAAGATCTGATAAGATATCTGTATTAATAAAAGAAAAAGAATATCTTATGCAGGCGTTAAATGTAAAATGATAAAAATATTTTTCTAAAATATTATTTCCAGGGAAAATAATCATTTTAAGTTAAAAATATATTTTTAATATAGAAAGTTTTATTTATATTATGAGTATTTCGTTTTGGAGGAGGAGTATTACTATGAAAAATCAGTCCGTTAAAGTTTTTGATATTACTGATGATGAGTTTGCTGACACGCTCATGGGTTTGGGGTTAAAAAGGAATGTCGCTAAAACGCTTACATTTCTTAGAAACGGCGATAAGGTAACCTCACGCGATATTGAGGTCGCATCCGACTTAAGGCAACCTGAAGTCAGCACTGCAATGCGTGAACTTGATGATCTTAACTGGGTGATTATCAAGGAAGTGAAAAAACCTGGAAAAGGTAGACCCTTTAAGACATATAAACTGGATCAAGATATCAATACTATCATTGCTTATATGGAAAAACAAAAAGTGATGGAATCCAAGACTATGCTGGAAAATATCCAGAAACTTAAACTAATGAATATGTCCAAAAAATAATTTAATCACATCAAAGGGAAGGTGAAAAATAACAATGGGATGGGGAAATATAATAATATATCATTAGCCGGAGTTATAATTCCTGGTTCAGTACTGATTTAATTAATGTTATTGAATTCTTGTATCACATCTTTTCCTTCAATAAATACGAGCCCATGTTCATCAGCATACTTTATAGCATCCTCTTTTGACAGTGCCAGACCATTCGTTCCATCAAGCATTTCACATATGGCCATGGCAGGGATGATGCCAGCAAATTCTGCAAGGACCACTGATAGTTCTGTCTGCCCGACACGCTCATTGACCAGACCATCTGCAGCCCTCAACAATGATACATGGCCGGGCGACCTGAATTCGGATGACAGGTCAACGTCCATACCATCCATGGCCTTACTGACGAATTCCCCGATCCGGCCAATGGTCATTGAACGGTCCTTATCGGTGATGCCGGTAAAGGTGTCCCTGTGGTTCACCCATAATGAAAAGGAAGATTTGGAATCATAGGGAATATCCCCGTCTTTTTCTACCATTTTTCGAAGTGTCTTTCCGCCCCCATTCAAGTCAGAATGACGTAAAATATCTGCATAAAAAGGAAGTCCAAGTTTACCGGCAGCCTGGGGATGTATGGCCACACAGATCAAACCTCCTCCATCCTTTCGCATGTTGTAAACATGAGCGGGTGTGATCCTGTTGGCAGGTATGACGAAATCGGTCTCACCCTCACGATCATCTGAGTCAAAGAGTAATATCATCTCACCGTTCTTAAGTGCCTCTGCCGCCTGTTGTACTTGACTATTATCCAAATTGTTCATTATGTATCACTTCAACTTATTCTACTATTACTGTAATTTTGCTGCCATCCTTCAATCCAAGGTGTTCTCTAAGGTTCTCTGTTGATATTATCTCGATGATATCGTCAGGGTAATGTGTCCTGTCCGGTATCATTATGGCTCCCTTGGTGCCGTTGCCCAGGGATATAGGGTAACAGCGCCCCCCTCCGAAGGTGCGGTTCCTGCTGTTGAATCCCTCTATGGTTATCTCTTCCTTCATGTTCAAGAGGGTCCGGCATCCTATGCTTTCTTGCTCCAGTTTTATATTCAGGGTTCCCGGATAGGGTTCGAATCCCAGCAGGTTGACGAACTGGTCATGATAACCTTTAATGGTAGTGTAATACTGCCCCTCACCCAGGCCGGTGATGACATGACCTGTCAGTTCGATCGGTATTGAACCGGGTGTGAATATCTTGCGGTATTCCAGGTACTCTGCTTCCAGCACCTGCCGCCCGGCACTGGTTATCTTGATGTTCTGGCCCGCAGGCCTGACTTCACGGCTAATGTATCCTGCATGTTCAAGGGACTGCAGCCGCCGGGATGCAGTCTGGGTACTGGAAAAAATATGGTTTGCAAATTCAGATGATGATATCCTGGTAATTCCATCAAGTCCGCCCATAAGTGCCAGTTTTTTTAGTGCTGATATGTCTTCCATTGTATTCGCCATTTTTGAGATGCATATCAAATATGGTATACACAATCTTAAAGGTTATGGAACAGTTTTCAATCAAATATCCCTGGAATGGAGGCAAGCCCCTCATTAATGTCATTGACCAGGATGTGTGGGATGCCTACTACCATTTCATCTTCTGTGTATCTGCTGTGCTTTCGCGAACCTTTGCAACCAATGGAAAGGCACAGGCGTTTTGTATTGAATGGTGTGACCGTGCATTCCCCGCACACGGAAGCCGTACCACTGTTACTGAATACTAAAGGCTGGCCGTTATGGTAGGACATGGCCTGTACCAGCCGCATGGCCCTGGCAGGATTGAGGAACAGCAGCAGTACATCAAAGTCGATCTGGTCTTGCTTTACCGGGAATAATTCCACAAAGCTGTATCGTGTATCCAGGCATGGCAGTGAATCGGCTGCCTGGGCGGCTGCTGCTTTGCTTATGTACCTGCCTGAACTGAAATAATATTCGTCAGGCCGGGGGGCGTCCCTGCCCAGCACATAGGCACCCACAGGACAGCCCTGTGCTGAGAATGAGATGGTTTCGCCATGGCGGGCCTGCTGGACAAGTTCGCAGAAAAGTCTGTCTGTTTGGGATGCAGGGCCGGTTTGGGTGAATTTGACCCCTACCGGATAACCGCTATCCATTAATGCTGTGATGTTCTCTGTTGACATTGGTATTCAATTCGGATTCATGTTGTATATAATGAGCACTTTATTCAGTAATCCTTAAATAGTCAACATACGTATATTGACCTATGTTCCTGCCAATAGATGAAAAGCAGTTCAAGTTCTGGAAGCTGCGTCGGGACGGGCTGCCCAATATCAATATTGCCCGCTCGTTCAATATCTCAAGGCAAGCGGTATCCAGGGCACTCATCAGCATGGATAAGCGGATTGAGAATACACTGCTTGAGATGGCGCATGCAAACCAGATAGAGATGGAGAGTATAAATACCGAGCGGGGTATCCTGTTCGGACACTCGATACCGCTTGATGCCAACGCCATCATATTCGTGTCGGCAAAACAGGGAGTGCAGGTGTGGTACGAGCACGAAGGGGACTGCGGCACATGCAGCAGGTATGCGCAGTGCATCGAACTGCTGTGGGACTTTGCAGATGAGATGAAGATCAAACTTGAAAGAACGGATGACCCCACGAAACTGGCAGAGGAACTGTTTGGGAAATTGAGGGCGTTGATATGATAATAAATATGGCAGAAACAGTACGGAAAGTGATGGGGTGGTGTCCGAATGTGACACCAGCGAGATACAGATCGATGCAGCACATTGATTTTGTAAATCCTTCACATACTCCTTCCGGCAGATCGAATGTTGAAAATGTTCACTCCAACAATGTGATGTTTTCTGCAAATAATTCATTATTAGGTTTTTGTTTTGCGCTGGGTTTCAATTTGATCTTGAATGTATTCAGGAATCTGGACTATTCACTCTTAATCCCAATCATTGTGGTAATATATTCCTTCTTTTACTTCATTGTGCTCAAAACATTTCAGGCAAGTGTTTCAATCGATAAAAGTAGTGTACACTTAAAGTCCATCGGGCTAAAGGATATCACATTAAATTACAAAGACATCAGATCAGTTACACCAAATAAACACACAAAAATTTCATCTACGTGGATTGCGATAATTCTAATATTGTTTGCTGTTTTTTTTGCTTATTTAGTTGTATCTGAAGAATGGCAGCACATTATAATAATTGCTTCATTGCTGCCATGGCTGTTTAGTGTAAAACATAAGCATGATCGACAATACCATGATCTGAATACACAATTGTATGTCGAATACAAAAATAAAAAGTGGTATGAATTAACCCCTTATTATTCAATTATAACAGACGAGATGACTGCATCTCGAATAAAGGCTGCGATTGAGCATTACACGGAGGCACAGTGAAATGGTGTCTTTTGAAAGTGTTAGAAAGATGATGGGGTGGTGTCCGAATATGAGTCAGAATAATTATCCGGTATCATATACGAATTCAGCATCCTCGACAATATATGACGATGCCAAATCATCCACATTCTCACCAGTTTTTTTGAAGAACACTTATGTTGCAGGTTTGGCAAAAGAAACTGTTATTGGAATAAGCTTAATCTTGGCTATTGGTGCCCTTTCTTTCAGATCGGAAGATAATTCCATCTTTTTTAATTATGGAATTGAATTAATGTTTTTCTTCACTGTGTTAATGATATTTGCTATATCCAGATCAAATGTTGAGATCAACAGTAAATACATTAGGGTCAGCACGATGTTACAATGGATCTTGGGGTCAACAACCCATACTTTAGATTCAATAAATACAATAAAGGTACAAAAGAATGAATTTCACAGGTTAGTATACTGGGGCTTATTCATAGTGGGAACATTGTGGCTCTTCCTACTCTTATCAGATATATTTGCAGGGGAAACTGTGGCAGAACTCATTCAAAGTTTTTTCTGGGTTTTTTTCTGCTTTGGTTATGGACATTTCGTACACATTGCATCAAAATCAGTTTGTCATATCAGGATTAGTTTTAATCCGAATCCATCTATCAATCATTTAAAGATACATACAAAGGATGCATCACAAATCGCAGATATGATCGAGAATGCAAACAGGTATTCAGGTGATATTGGAGTAGGTGGCGCTAAATGAATACGATTAAGCAGGGAATTGTGATGGCAGCATCCGCATTCATAGCTTCGGCTCTTTTCAGCAATTTTATGGACGGAAGGATTGACTGGATCTTATCTTTTGGTGTTGCAAGCGGTTTTCTTCTTGGAAGTATCTTGGCGTACATCTGGCAGAGGGATGGAAAAAAACAGAAGATGTGATTAGATGCTGGTAGATATAGCAGATAGAATGAAAAGGATGATGGGGTGGTGCCCTCAAGAAAAAGTCGTATATTATCATAAGGATGTGTATTTTCCAGAAAATGCACTCTGTACCAGCACTGCTGCCTACAATGAGAAACATCAGTATATGGATATTCCAGTCCAGATGTTTGACTGGCGCATCTTGGTTACCACGTTCGGCTCTATCGGTCTGTTATTAATTGGCATCCAGAGGTCGGATATATATGTGATACTCTTGTCGCTTTTACTCTATGCATCACTTTTCATATTCGACCGCACTAAAATATCTGTAGATGGGGAAATGTTGACGATAAGAACACCTGTTTTAGGTGAAAAACTGATTCCTGAAAGTGATATTGAGAAAGTAGAATCATTTGAAAATTATGGACACAAACATAGGGTACGAAATAGGGTACGAACGTTAATTTCATTGACACTGGTTATTTTATTTGCGCTGGCAGGAATCCCAGGATCCTCAATTATGCGTGTGATGTTTGGTGTATTTACATTATCGTTGGTCTATGTGGTATATAGCGGAATGCGAAGAGCCAATTATCCAAATATTATAAAGATCAATGCCAATGGTCGGGATGTGATCTTTTATCCACGCAATGAACATGATTTGTCGATGTTAATGAGCATTGCACCTGAAAAGTCAAAATCACGAAAATAGAAGATGAAAACAGAAACAAAAATATTGATCTTGCTGTTATTTCTTCCACCCGCAATTGGGGAACTTCTCAGCGGTTCCAGCCCACCGCTGCAGTTCTTCAACCCGGTAGTACTGCTGCTGTTAGTACTGTTATACGGTTGCGGAACGCTGTTGATAAGGGAAGCAAAAGTTAGATGGAACCTGCAATGGAGTGTAGTATTCCTTGCCATTGCATACGGTATCATTGAAGAAGGCTTGATGGTGAAATCAT
>JAIWAT010000046.1:0-10930 GCA_048634225.1 Anaerolineales bacterium
TTTGACGGCCTGAATGTGAGATGTATCATCTCTTCATTCTTGTTCAGCGTATCAATTTCATCCTTAGAACTTACTACTCTAATTTTCATTTAATTCACAAAATACTAAACATCTTTATAATATTTAAGCCTTTACACTTCGGAACAAATATAATACAATATTTAATTATTAAATATTGATTATTAAAAATGTTTCCATGATTGTATCAATCAGTGATATAAGTCATACCGCTACTGTCATGCACTGCAATAGTATATCCCTGATATCCCTGGCTGGAATAATCCCTGATGGGTTCCCAATCCTCAAATCCATTAAGGTTTTCCAATAACCTGATCTCTTCAGTGATCTCTGCCAGAAGCCTACCTTTAAGCAGTTCGGCAAGCTTAATGGCCTCCCCCTCATTCATTGGTCGTCCCACCCCTCTGCATTCTGATACCATTATATCAGGTTTTGCAGCTCCATTTGTAAATGCCAGGAAGAACGGGTATGTGCGGCATATCCATGGTCTTTGTTGATATAACATGCAGGTATTGTCGTGCTGGATGAATTTACAATCCCCACTGCTGTGCCTGTTAAGTACCCATTCAAAACAATGGAGGATACCCTTGCCGTCTATGAACCAGGGTAATGATGGTTCACAAACCTCGTCCGGGGTCATTCCATGGGTGTCCATTACCAGCCGTATCTCATCCGGGAACAGGATTACTGTGTTATCACCAGACCCGGCACGACAGCATTCACCGCACCTCATACATTCAAAACCTATTGAAACAAGCTGTTTGGCCATTTCATTGATACTTAGCTTCTCTGCCATGGATTTTTTGACTTTCAGGTCACTGACAGCATCCAATATATTGAATCTCATAATCGTATTCCAGTACGGACGGTTTACCGATAAAGTTAATACCTGATATGATCCTAATATATTTTTATATTATTCGGATATATTCAGGCATATTCCAATACAATATTCTGGTGTTATTATGAAACAAATAATCTTTATTTTCCTTATGTGCTTTATGTTAGCAGTGCTTGTCCCTGGATGCCTGGAGACAAAAGAAGCAAGTCCTGCCTATGTTAACCAGGCAACGCTTGACAGCCTGGGCTGGACCATGTCAGGTGAACCTCAGGTAGAAAGCATGATCCAGATGGTCGGTGACGTTGAGATAGTTATGAACACTGCCACTG
Organism: Anaerolineales bacterium; assembly: GCA_048634225.1. Taxonomy (GTDB): domain Archaea; phylum Halobacteriota; class Methanosarcinia; order Methanosarcinales; family Methanocomedenaceae; genus Methanocomedens_A. The sequence continues at coordinate 1,189 of JAIWAT010000046.1, forward strand.
TCAATTACATTGATGAAGACCTTATGACAGACATTAACCGGCAGATAAGCGACCAGGGTGGTACTAAAGATCCAGGTAACAGTGAGGGGGAATTTTCTTCTTTGTTCATGACTACCAGAGTGGCTTTACCTGCAGGCATTACCTTACCCGAACAGGTGCTTACAGGGATAATTGATGCATCCATCCAGAATATGGAGCAGGAAAGTGAAATAAAGGAATTCTACCAGGTGGGTGAAGAGACTGTCACAATAAATACCGCATCCACTGTCCCGGCCAGATCATATGAGGGCTACATTGAAAGCGGTGATAGTGAAAATATAATGTTTAAAATCCGCGGAGTGATCACCTCCTGGGCTGATGAGGGCACCACTATCATTGTGTTAGGAGTAATACCTGCCGAGGATATGATTATAAAGGAATCCACAGACGTAATGAGTTCGGGAACCTTTACCATAACTATCAATGAAGAGCAGGAGTACCAGGATATCCTGGCATTAATTCAAAACATGGAATAAAACTTCTTTAGTATCCACTTCAAATCTAAGGGTAATTTAAAAATTATTAGACAGGATTAACAGGATCGACAGGATATACCGCAACGTCAACATCCTTTAAATCCTGTAAATCCAGTCAAAATAACATGCTTTTTGAAGTGGATACCTTCTTTACCTGATCTTTTTAGCGGCCAGCTTGATGGCAGCGATCAAGCTATCTCTTGGCATTATTGTAGCAACCGGTATGGTGAGCACTTTTTCCACTGTAGGACTGACGATGGGGGCACATACAAGCGCCGTGGCTCCATCCCGTTCGGCCTTTATGGCTGCCACGATCGCCTCTTCCATAGTCGTGGCCGAATATTCACGGATGGTTATCAGTCGGCTGTCTATCTGCATCTTTTTCTCAATGATACCATCAAGTACCGGCCTGGCCGCAATAACAGCTATAAACTCACCATGTTCAGCACCTTCCAGTTTCTTTATGGTTTTCACTATCTCCCTTACCGTCTTCATGTTGGAATCCCTGTGGCCCGAGAGTATCTTATAGAGCGTACTGGCAGATATTCCCGAAACTTTACTGAATTCCGCAGCAGTCATTCCCAGGTCATCCTTTATCACCCTGGATAAAGTTTCCTGGAATATCTCGTCTGATTCAAATGCTGCCCTGATAACTTTTTCTGCTGCGATCATTCCTTCACCTGTTTATTTCCAGTTACGTTCAAGCGTTTATTAACACAATAGTATAAATTACCAATTTATTTAATACTTCTGTACACAAAACAGCCGATAATTGGAAATGGTTATATATGTAGTATTTATGATTTTGCATTAAAGAATAATATAATCAAGTTACAGAGGTTTAGAAATGATAATACAACCATTGAAAATAATAGCCGCAATTCTAATAACCGGAATAATCCTTGTATCGGGATGTACCAGCACTCCTGTTCAAAAAGATGATGAACCAACAGGATTGACCGAACTCAGGTTCGGGTACCAGCCCAGTACTCACCAGATCGCATACATGGCCGCAGATACCAAAGGCTGGTGGCTGGATGACCTGGCACCATACGGTATTACATCCACCAAAGATTACCTGTTCCCGACAGGTGCTCCTGAAATGCAGGCCATGCTTGCAGGGGAGATCGATGTGGCTTATGTGGGATCCACCCCGCCGCTGTCTGCAATAGACCAGGGACTTGAGGCAAAGATCGTAGCCGGGGTACAGACACAGGGTTCTGACCTGGTGCTGGCAACTGATCTGCCTTATGAGTCTCCACAGGACCTTGTAGGTCTCAAGATAGCTACGTTCCCGCCCGGTACCCTGCAGGATACAGTACTCAGGAAATGGCTTCAGGATAATGATATTGACCCTAAGGAGGATATAACGATTCTGGGCATGGGCGGTGCAGATGCAATGACTGCACTGGCTTCAGGTAATGTGGATGCCGTATTCCTGCCCCATCCTAATCCCACTGTCATTGAGTCAGAAGGATATGGCAAGGTAGTAGTACAATCCGGTGAGATGTGGGCCAATCATGCATGCTGTGTGGTACTTGTCACCCAGGAACTGATCGACGAGCACCCGGATATTGTTGAACAGATCATAAGGACTCATATCAAAGCCACCCAATATATTATAGATAATCCCGATGAAGCTGCCCAAATATTTTCAGATGATATCGGAGTGCCTTATGACATTTCGAGCCAATCCATACAGGACTGGGACGGAGAGTGGGTTAGTGATCCAAACATTGAACTGGCTACCGCACTGGAATATGCTAAAGTGCAGTATGACCTGGGATATACGGACAAACTGCTGACACAGGATGACCTGTTCGACCTGAGTTTCTACAATAAGGTAATAGCTGAGATGGGTGAAGAGTAAAGCTCTTCATTCATTAACCCCTTTTTTAGGTGCATGGGACAATTTCTCGATATGAGGAGACGGAAACTTGAACTGATATCCATAGCATCTGCTATCATTATATGGGAGATCACTGCAAGGATCATCAATAAAAAAATAATCCTGCCCAGTTTTACAGAAGTAGGTGCTGCTTTTTTAGAACTTGTCAGTGAGGGCGAACTATACAGGGATACAATTACCAGCCTAAACTATTTTGCCATCGGGATGGGATTAGCCATTGCAGTCGGTATCCCCTTAGGTATCATGATGGGATGGTTCAAGACCTTTGATAAGGCAGTTGACCCGATCATCGAGATAATACGCCCCATCCCGCCCCTGGCATGGATAACTTTCGCCATCATGTGGTTCGGGCTTACAAAATATGCCGCAGGATTTGTTATCTTTGTGGGAGCGGTGTTCCCCATACTTGTGAACACCTACACAGGATTCAGGAACACACCAAGGGTTCTGGTGGAATCGGGAAAGGTACTGGGTTGTATCAAAAACAGGGATCTGATCTTCAGGATCGCCCTGCCTGCGGCCCTGCCTTCAATTGCAACCGGTGTTCGTGTGGGCATGGGAGTGGGCTGGATGTGTGTGGTGGCAGCAGAACTGTTCGCCGTAAGTACATACGGCCTTGGCTGGAAGATATGGTTCTGGAACTCCCTGCACCATATGGACATGGTGCTGACATATATGCTTGTGCTTGGCCTGATCGCATTGGTGATTGACAGGCTTTTCAGGTATATCGTGCAGGAATGGTGGCTGAAATGGCAGACAGGGGTTGTTGTATAGAAGGATTATGCTATGCTTTCGGTAAGAAAACTCAATAAAACATACCATACCGAGGAAGGCGACGAGGTCGTTGCGCTATCAGATATAAACCTTGATGTGGCTGATAAGGAATTCGTCTGCTTCATTGGTCCGTCCGGATGCGGGAAGACCACACTGTTAAGGATCACGGCAGGACTTGAGAAACCTGATAGCGGGACATTGACCGTGAACAATGAACCCATTACAGGACCAGGGCCGGACAGGGGTATGGTATTCCAGGAATATTCATTGTTCCCGTGGAGGACGGTACTCAAGAATATCACCTTCAGTCTCGAATTGAAAAAAATACCGAAAAGTGAACGGGAAAAAATCGCTAGAGACTTCCTGGAACTTGTAGGGCTGTCAAAGTTCGCTGACAGCTATCCCCATGAACTGAGCGGCGGCATGAAACAGCGTGTGGCCATTGCCCGTGCACTGGTGAACGATCCTGATCTGCTGCTAATGGACGAACCTTTCGGTGCAGTGGATGCCCAGACCAGGAACAGACTGCAGCATGAATTGTTGAATATTTGGGAGAAGAAGAAAAAAACCGTGCTGTTCATTACCCACAGTGTAGATGAGGCCGTATTCCTTGCAGACAAGGTGGTTGTGTTCACGGCCCGGCCCGGCAGGGTAAAGGAAGTGATCAATGTCGACCTGCCCAGACCAAGAGAAAGGACCAGTTTTGAGGCGAATGCGATCCGGGTACATTTATTGGCTACACTGGGCGCAGAGATAGAAGCTGCAATAGACTAATATATCCCAGGATAGTAATATTTTCATTATTAAATTATTTAAATGGTGACTTTATGGAATTAACAGTTCAATCAATTGACATTAATGTAGGCAAACACAAGGTTATACTAAACAACCAGGACGCAAAGGAACTGGGAGTAATGGCAGGGGACAGGGTCAGGCTCAAGGACCACGGATACCTCACTGCCATTGTCGATACTACTGATGATATGATAAGCCAGGGTACTATGGGGGCATATCATGAGGTCATGGAACACATCGACGGGACCGGTACCATTGAGATCACACCTGCCACAAAACCTGCATCTGTCGGAACTATCAAGAAAATAATGAATGCTGAGAAGATCAGCCGTGAAGAAATCTACGAGCTGGTTGACGACATCGTGAAAGAGAGTCTCAGCGATGTTGAGCTGGCTGCATTCATAACAGCAACCCACATGAACTGCCTGCCTGCACAGGAGACCGAATGGCTGACCAGGGCAATGATCACCACAGGCGAGAAGATCGAGTTCGATACCCACCCGATCATGGACAAGCACAGCATCGGTGGCGTACCAGGGAACAAGATATCACTGCTTATTGTACCCATTGTAGCAGCTGCCGGACTCCTGATACCCAAGACCAGCAGCCGGGCCATTACAGGCGCAGGAGGTACTGCTGACCTGATGGAAATACTTGCTCCTGTGGAATTCCCGGCAGATGAGATCAAATCCATGACCGAGAAAGTAGGCGGTGTCATCGTCTGGGGCGGTGCCACTAATATAGCGCCTGCTGATGATAAACTGATCAGGGTGGAATACCCGCTGTCACTTGACCCGAGCTGCCAGCTGCTGGCCAGTATCATGGCTAAAAAAGGAGCAGTTGGTGCCGATTGTGTTGTAATAGATATTCCTACCGGGGCCGGAACCAAGATATTGAATGTGGAAGAGGGGAGGGCCATGGCCAGGGGCCTGATCGACCTTGGAGCCAGGCTGGGAATGCAGGTTGAATGTGCCATGACCTATGGTGCTTCGCCGATAGGCAGGACAGTCGGCCCGGGACTGGAGGTAGTGGAGGCTCTTAAAGTGCTGGAAACTATGCAAGGTCCCAACAGCCTTATCCAGAAAAGCGTGGGTCTTGCAGGTCTTATGCTTGAAATGGGCGGTGCTGCCGGCAAAGGTGAGGGTCGGAACATGGCCTATGAGATCCTGAAATCAGGTAAAGCCCTTGCGAAATTGCGGGAGATCATTGAGATACAGGGCGGAAATCCTGATGTGACAGTAAGTGATATTCCTATCGGGGACAAAACGGCACAGATAGAGGCCCCAGCTAACGGATATGTAGTAGAGTTCCATAATAAACGCATTGTTGAGATCGCCAGGCTGGCCGGTGCACCTAATGATAAAGGGGCAGGGGTCCTGATCCATAAAAAGAAGGGTGAGACTGTTAAGAAAGACGAGCCCATACTGACTATACATGCAGAAAAAGAATGGAAACTCACCAATGCTATCAACAGTGCTAAAAAAAATCTACCTATAATAGTGGAAGGGATGTTGCTGGAAACCGTACATGGTCATAGTGAAATATAATCAGGATTCGATATGGGGATATGACTAGGCTTCCATATGAAGATATAATCAAACTTTCATATAGAGAATATGATCAAGCTTCCATATATTCAGTCATTTTCTTTGAATGCTGTTTGACCAGGGTTGTCTCCAGTTTGAATGAATAAAAGAATACGACCGAACCTTCCGGGACATCATCCCACAGGTGTGGGTCCACACATTCTTTCCCGAACTCTTCCACAAGGCCCTGGTATGTGGCAGCCTCTATCTTGTCTACGTTTATGGCAAAATCTTCAAGTTGTTTTTTCTGGCTGTTTCTTACCCTGTAAACGCCTTTATTGTAGAACAGAGGCGAGACTAATGTGCTGTTACCGTTATGAAGCGTTTCGTCAATCCTGTAAGTATCCAGCTCAATGATATTACCTATCCTGGATATGTCAAGCTTTTCCTCCACGCCGATACCTCCATAGAAATATTTGTCTATGTATATTATACAAATTCAATAGTTTGACACAATATATAAAATCATGCTTTTTATTTATATGGCAACTTTAATTATCCAATACGTTGTATCTAATTATTGAAAAACTAAATTATATGGAGTGTAATAATTACCATGTCTGAAAGGCAATATATAATAGAATCCAAGCGTTACTGCAACGAAAATGGGAAAACGACCTTTGACAGCTGGACCACATCAGCCAAGATCGTCGAAATAAAACATGAAGAACAATACCTGGTATTCTTCCCGCTTGAAGGGGACAATGCAGGTAAAAAGCATTATATCCCTTTCGCTAATATCCACATTGTGCGTGAACTTTGATCTTAATAGGAATTACTTCCACAGTGGATCTTAGCTTTAGCTATCTCATTTTATTGATAATACTGATCTTGGCTTTGGCTATCCATTTTACTAATATTACTGGATATTAATTTACTAAAGTCCTAAATGTCCATGGTGTGGATGGGTGGTCCGTGCAGTTTAAGGTTTGAATGGGTGGATTGAAAAGTTTAAGTTGGCAGGGATTTTGAAATGCCTGGAAGTTATGTAATATGGCTGCGTAATCGAGATGGGATAAATTGAAACCATACAATGTTCCTGTAAAGTGTAATAATCCAATGATACTGTGATTTTATCAGATATTGTTATAAATACTAAAGGAAATTCAGTTACAAAAACAGGTGAAATAATGATCTCAAATATGGAATACAGTTTGTTGACCTCAGAGTCAGTTACGGAAGGGCATCCGGATAAAATATGCGACCAGATATCAGACGGCGTGCTGGATGAGATCGTAAGACAGGACCCTATGGCCAGGGTGGCCTGTGAGACATTTATCAGTGTTGGTTTTGTGATAGTGGGCGGCGAGATCACTACTTCGGCCTATGCTGACATACCGTCAATAGCCCGCAATGTCCTGAAGGAAATCGGTTATACCAGTGAAATTTATGGTTTTAATTATAAGACATGTGGTGTGCTGAATGCCATTGGCACGCAATCGCCTGATATCGCACAGGGTGTGGATGTGGGTGGTGCCGGTGACCAGGGTATGATGATAGGGTATGCCTGCAGGGAGACAGAGGAACTGATGCCCCTGCCCATCATGCAGAGTCACCGGATGTGCCGGAAGCTGGCCGAGCTAAGGAAGAACAAGACACTTTCCTACCTGGGTCCGGACGGCAAGTCCCAGGCCACAGTAGAGTATAAGATGGGTGTACCACAGCGTGTGGACTCGGTTATCGTCAGCTCGCAACATACCGAAGAGATACTTGACAGCACGGGCGAGCGCATTACACAAGATGCCATAGACGAGATCATTGATAAGGTGGTCAAGGAGGTCATTGACCCTGAACTGCTGGATAAGAATACTAAATATTATGTGAACCCCACTGGCAAGTTCGTGATAGGCGGGCCCCAGAGCGATACCGGCATGACAGGCCGCAAGATCGTAGTGGATACATACGGTGGGCTGGTGCCACACGGCGGCGGAGCTTTCTCAGGTAAGGATTCCACAAAGGTGGACCGCAGTGCAGCCTATGCTGCCAGGTATGTGGCCAAGAATGTGGTCGCATCCGGTGTGGCAGATCGGTGTGCAGTATCCCTTGCCTATGCCATTGGTGTGCCTGAGCCTACTGCTGTTATGGTCAATACTTTTGGGACTGGTAAGATGAAGGATATCGATATTGTGGGGCTGGTGGGCAAGCATTTCGACCTGACCCCAAAGAGCATTATCGAGACCCTTGACCTGAGGCGTCCCATCTTCAGGAAGACTGCAGCCTACGGGCATTTCGGCAGGAACGACCCGGACTTTACCTGGGAGCGGACCGATGTGGCTGAGGATATTGCAAAGTCGGCTGGGATTTAGGTTTTAAGTTTTTGCTTTTTGGTTTTGGGATTTCTATTAAAACCCTGGTGCTTTGTAGTTTTTGCAGACTCCGGGGTGGTGTAATTTTTTTTGATTGTTTGACCGCTTCTATATCAACTAAAAAGATATGTAATAATGAGTAGTTCTTATTTATGAAAGTGGTCCTATGAGTACAGAACCTGCCAAATTGCTTGAAGAAGAGGGGTTTAGTTATTTAACCTGCATACAGTGCGGGACATGTACAGGAAGCTGTCCCTCCGGACGCTATACCAGCCTGAACACCAGGCGGATAGTGCTGTCTGCAAGACGGAACAGGGATGTGTATCATGATAAAGACCTGTGGATGTGTACCACCTGTTACCAGTGCCAGGAGCGGTGTCCCAGGGGCATCAGGATAGTAGACGGGATACTTGCCCTAAGGGCGGAATCGGTTCACATGGGGCTGATGCTGCCTGAACACCGTAAGGTAGCCGGGCTTGTGATAGATAAGGGCCATGCAGTGCCTATTAACGATGATGGTCGAGCGAAACGAAAAGGGCTGGGAATGGATGAACTGCCAGAGACCGTTCACAAACACCCACAAGCCCTTGACCAGGTGAAAAAATTGCTTGAGGTTACAGGTTTTATTCAATTGGTCACGGATGAGGGTACTGAAGCTACAGTGGAAGGACAGTGAAACCTGTATCGTTGTTCCGGGATTGTATCATACCAAACCTGTATCGAGACTTTTTATTATTTTCTGGACGATCTGAAAAACCGCAGAGTACGCAGAGGGACGCAGAGAAAAGTAACAACCCTCTGCGATCCACCGCGTCCTCTGCGGTTAATCTTTTTTGCCATGACCCATTGATCCAGAATAAATTAAAAAGTCTCCCTGTATCTTGGTATTGAGAAGGCTACAAAACTACTGAATTAAATGCTCTTTCCCTGCCAGTGTGGTCTTCCTGCCCTGGGGAGTACGTTGAATGAATCCGACCTGGATAAGATATGGCTCATATACATCTTCAATAGTCCTGACCTCTTCCCCTACAGAAATGGCAATGGTCTTCAAACCCACGGGTCCACCCTCGAAATCATCTGCTATTACAGAAAGAATGCGCCTGTCAAGTTCATCCAGGCCCAGCTTGTCTATACCCAGCATAGTCAGTGCATCATCAGCAACATCCTGGTTTATCGTTCCATCGGCCCTGACAACTGCAAAATCCCTTGCACGCCTGAGCAGCCTGTTAACAATTCTTGGCGTTCCACGGCCGCGTTTCGCAATTTCAATAGTCCCATCCCGGGTTATGGGAATACGCAGGATAGAAGCACTTCGATGCACCACTTCCACAAGTTCATCGACAGTGTAATGATTAAGCCTGAATGTAATGCCAAATCTATCCCTGAGTGGTGAACTCAGAAGACCTATCTTTGTAGTTGCACCAATAAGAGTAAAATGTTCAAGGTTGAGTTTTATTGACCTGGCACTTGCCCCCTCGCCTATCATGACATCAATTTCCAGATCCTCCATTGCAGGATACAAGACCTCCTCAATAATTGAATTCATGCGGTGGATCTCATCAATAAACAGCACATCTCCCCGTTTAAGTGAAGTAAGTATTGCAGCAAGGTCTCCGGGCTTTTCCAGGATCGGTCCTGAAGTACTTTTTATGCTGACTCCCATCTCATTTGCTATAATATGTGCCAGAGTGGTTTTCCCAAGACCCGGTGGTCCTGAAAATAAGATATGGTCGAGCGGCTCACCTCGTTTTTTTGAGGCTTCGATAGCTATTTTTATGGATTCCCTGATGACATTTTGCCCTATAAACTCATCAAGTCTTATGGGACGGATAGTAGTATCTTCCTGTTCATGATCCA
>JAIWAT010000047.1:0-10782 GCA_048634225.1 Anaerolineales bacterium
ATCATATGATACTTTATTGATCTGGGACTCTACCCGCGCCCTGTCTATCAGTGCCCTGGCATCAGCCACAAGACCAGATGTGGCTGCACCCATATGATCGTCGATCTGGAATATCTTTTCAATAGAACCAGCTTCAAGTAATTTACTTGTTATTCGTTTATCTACAAGCAGCACAACGCCATCTACTGCCTTTACTCCTACTGCCGTTGTTCCGCGTTTGACAGCTTCCCTGGCATATTCTACCTGGAACAACCTGCCGTCAGGACTGAAAACCGTTATCGCTCTATCATATCCCATTTGAGGTGCCATCTGCATTATACATCAATCTCCTTATTTTTAATATCAAAAACCGTAATACCAAAATATCTGGTATTAGAACGATTTAGTATTTCTAAAGAATGTGGGTCCTCTGATAACAAATCAATTTCGTTATTATTCCGGTTTACTATTTTACCGGAAATAGTCCCCACATCTATGATCATCTTACTTTCTTTTATTGTTTGGGTTCTTTTTCTCTCAGGTTCGGGCTCATTTATGTCTTGCGTTAGTAAATACTTTTCTGTCGCTCCCCTAACGGTTCCCGATACACCCAGTACCTTTATCCTGCTCCGCATCCCTTTTATCGATGTTACGGTTGCAAGCACAGCCCTTGTTTCCCATACCCTATCCATCCTGCACTGGATTATACCCTTGTTCTCCTCGAACGACAGGAGACGAATACCCATTTCACTGCCCCCTGCATCCCCGAGAAGTGTCGCTGCACAAAAGAGTATTTCATTTATAAGGTCCCGCCTTGGTATGTCCCCTTCCAATGTCACTGAAATGGCCAGATACCTGTTCGATTCTCTCAAAGTAGGGGGCAGGACCTTCATTGTACCACTTCCACTCCATCCATAATGCGGTTGTTATCCAGGTTCCTGTTTATAATAGAACCGGGTACCGTTGATATTGCATGTAATGCTTCTTCCCGGGTCATACCCATTAGCATTCCCAGTGCCATCATCTCCCTGGGTCCTCGCAGGTCATAGTGTGACCTGGCATTACTGGTGATGACTGTGGGTGCGTCAAATTTGCGTGCCAGTCTGGCATTCTGCCTGAGAGCACTGAGTATCCGGACCCTGCTGCTTCCCCTGTGCTCGATAAGGGCATCTATATTGAAATCAATGGCTACGCCATTATCTGCTGCTGCTTTAGATAGTACATGGTTCAGGGGTTTACCTCGGGATGCAGGGTGGGCAAGTATATCTACGCGCCCATTCTCCACAGCCCCGCGATTTATGTCTTCATCCCCTCCGCTGACACTGATGATATCCACTTTATTTTCTGACCTGTTTATATATTTGTTCAGTTTGGATACATTATCCGCCTGGATCTCGATTCCAGTGTATATCTCAAAATCCCTGGGTATTGGCATGTTGATGTCAGTACCACCAAACGTATTGGCAGGGTTTATAGAGGTCAGGCAGATGCCTGAATATCCCATATCCTTTGCTTCCAGTATCATCCTTGATGGAGAGTCTGCATAGTCAGGCAGTGTATGGACGTTAAGGTCATAGAAGTTCGAACTCTTTATTATGCCCATGATCATTCTCCCTCGCCTAAAAGTGACCGGGCGATCTGTATTGCTTTATCGGCCCTGGCCGGATAGGCTTTTATTTTTATCCGTACAAGGATGGAATCGGATTTTGCGGTAGTCATCAATTTGCCCAGATATGCTTCCTGCTTATTAAACCTGATGTACAGGTTACAGTCATCATCCACTCGATTTTCCAGTTCGCCTGCAAGACGGGAAATACCTGCAGGCCCCAGGTGTTCCCTGATACGATCAAACACATACTGGCAGTCCTTGTTCCGTTTAAGCTCTGCCTCCATCACGATAATGGGGTTGCCGTGGTACCCTGTAGTAACGGTCTCATGCACGGTGATTAAATCTTTTTTTGCGGATTGTACTGAAGGTGGGAGAAGTAGCTTCAGGGCTGATCGTACCTTTTCCGGGTCTTCGGTGGCCTGTGCACTTGTGCGCAGATGGATATAATGAATCATTCCTGCATCTAATTTTCATTTAAACTACAATAAATTGCCCGCTATTACCGATAGTTAATCGGGCATTCAGGTTTACAGGAAAAAACTCCATTTTGTTGTATTTACCTGATAAAAAACCTGAAAAAAATGATGTGAGGTCACAGACCTCACTTACCTAAATTACCGCGTGACCTTATGCTGGGCCTGGTCTTTTCAGTACCTTTGCCGCGTTTGCGCTGGCCTCTGCCCTTTGTTCCGGCACTTGTCTTGCCCCTGAAGACCCGTCCTTTCTGGTTAGGCTGGCATAGCCAGTTCAATTTGGGGTCGTTCTTGATGACCGGATGTGACGTGTCCACCATGATGATCTCGTACCATTTGTGCTTACCGTCCTCGCCTACCCAGTATGAGTTGAGCACCTGCAGGTTGGGGAATTTGCGTGCTGCCCGCTCTTCTGCAATACGCTGGATGCTCTTGCCGCGAGTGATCTTGCTCATGCCCATACGCTTGGTCCGGCGGCCCCTTATATATCGTGGTTTCCGGGCACTGCCCCGCCTGATACCTGCCCTGACCATGACTATGCCCTGTTTGGCCTTGTAGCCCAGGCTGCGGGCGCGGTCAAGCCGTGTGGGTTTGTCTATTCTCTGTACTGAGGCTTCACGTCTCCATTCCTGGAGCCTGTGCCATCTGAGTTCGTGCACATACGTTGAGTCAGGGTCCTTCCAGGCATCCCTGATATGACTATACATTGATTTTGCCATGTTTCGTTATCTCCTAATTAGTGTCCAGGTTTCACGGTTCAGCCCTTGAAGGGGCCACATTCCTGCGGGACGTATCCCGCCTATGAAACTGGCATGTTGTGAGGGATTACAGATACGTTAATGGGTAATAAAGGTTGGGGATGGATTTTGGTACTACACACTGCCTCACAATCTACTGAAAAGTATAATAGTACGCTCGTTTGCGCTTTGGCCTGTAGCTGCTGATACTCAGGAACTCGGCACAGCACTTCTCAAGGTGGAATAAAACAAATAAAAAAACCCAGGCAACCCAAGCCCCAACCGGACTCAGAGATACCCTTTTTTATGCATCAATTCAGCATTCAGCACACTAGCCCCTGCCGCGCCCCGAATAGTATTGTGCCCCATCACTATGTACCTGATACCTTCCCGAATCCGGCCTACAGACACACTCATACCGTTGCCGGCATTCCTGTCCAGCCTGGGCTGGGGCCTGTCAGGCTCATCCCTCACAATAATTGGGTTCTCAGGCTCAGTGGGCAGGTCTGAAAGTCCAGGGTCAAAGTCGAGGAACGCCTGGCGCACCTGCTCAGGCGTAGGGTCATCCGCCATGCCAGCCCACAATGCCTCCAGGTGCCCGTCCATCACAGGCACACGGTGACAGCTTGCACTGATATTAAAATCAGCAGGGATTACCTGGCTGCCGTCGAACTCGCCAAGGAGTTTTAAGGGTTCACTCTCCACCTTCTCCTCCTCACCGCCGATATAGGGTACCACGTTCTCCAGTATAGCCATTCCCGGGATGCCGTCATAACCTGCACCAGAAATGGCCTGCATGGACGCAATATTCACATTCTCAAGCCCGAACTGCATTAAGGGCTTAAGGGTCAAAGTGAACATGATTGTAGTGCAATTAGGATTTGTCACGATACATCCGTCCCAGCCGCGGTTGTCGCGCTGTACATCGATCAGCCCCAGGTGCTCCGGATTGACCTCGGGTATCATCAGAGGTACATCTGCCTCCTTCCGAAACGCTCCTGCATTGCTGGCAACCACACAGCCCGCCTTGACAAAATCAGCTTCCACCTTTTTTGCCAGGTCTGCCGGTAGTGCAGAGAACACAAGGTCAGCGTCCACTGCTCCAACATCAACCGGTACTACTTCAACATCGGCTGCTTCTTCAGGCATCTGTGACTCCAATCGCCAGTTGGCAGCGTCACGGTATTTCTTTCCTGCAGAGCGCTCAGATGCTGCCAGGGCAGTGATCTCGAACCAGGGATGTCTGGCAAGAGCCTCAACAAACCTCTGTCCTACCGCTCCAGTTGCACCTAAAACGCCTGTTTTGATTGTTTCAGTCATTGGCCAAGCTCCGGAAAAAGTAAAAAAAATAAAATTTGATCATTAATTCGATGAAATTGCGGCAGTTGGACATGCCTCTACACACAATCCGCAATCAGTGCACTCATCACTGATAACCGCAATGTCATCGTCATTCATTGAAATGGCTTCCTGTGGACATTCATCCACGCAGGTTCCACATCCTACACATTCATCTATATCTACTTTTACTGGCATGTTTTTTTCTCAGACCAGGCACGTTGATATTTTAGCCGACTTAAGAAAATGCTCACTTCGTTCGCATTTCCTAAGCCTGTAGGAAAGTATATACTTTCCTATACGTTGAAAAAATATCTGTGTGCATATATCTGTGTGCCTATTCTTCTAACGAAATTGCTTCAGTGGGACATGCATCCACACACATTCCACAATCTGTACACTCATCCGCATTTACCACAGCAATATCATTATCGTTCATTGAGATGGCTTCTGCAGGGCATTCATCCACACATGTTCCGCATCCTGTACATTCATCAACATTTACTTTTGCTACCATATAATTTCTCTCCTTTCATACCCGGTATATAAGTCCAGGTCAGGAATAACAAAATGAAGAGGTAAAATAAATACCTTACGATTATTAACCTACATTCATCAGGAAGGCTATTTAACTAAAACCTCTCATAAGTGAAGTGAATGAACCAGAACCACGCATTTAACGGCAAACTGGACGGCCATATCGTGAAACTGGAACCTGATACTAAGGAGACACTTTACAACACCAGTTTCTATGGGAACCCAAAGGACGATTCCCTGGAACTTACCCTTATCGAAGCTGCCTACCTCACCTACAAAAACAGGATCAAGGTCACCAGGGATAAGAAGGAACTTGATCTCAGGGACCTCATCAGCTATGCAAGCAGGGAAAAAGGGAATTTTGAAGTAAAATACATTGTCTACAAAGACATGCGTGAAAGGGGCTATTTCATAAAGCCCGGTGTCACAGATTTCAGGGTATATCCCAGAGGTGGCCGGCCCGGTAAGACCCCTTCGAAATATTTCGTATACGCACTCTCCGAACGTAATCCCATGCCCTTGAAATATCTGGTACGCCAGCTTGAGACCACAGCCAACATGCGCAAGGAACTTGTGATTGCTGTAGTGGACGAAGAAAGTGACATCACCTTCTACGGTGTGAAGCTTCGCACAATGAAAGGTGATATGAATGACAATGTCCCGGATCCGGGTATTGAGGCCACCCTCCTGGAAGACAGGGTCATGGTCTGGGATGCCGACGCCTCTGCCCTGCTGCATAAACAATACTTTTACGGAAAACCCTTAGATGAAGTCCGCCTCCAGTTATCATTAGTGGAGGCAGCATATTTACAGGAGAAAAAGGTACTGGACCTTAGGGATAGCAGTGGGGACAATCTACTCGCCAGCATGGAATTTGCAGATAGTGCAATCAATGTGGAAAGTGATTTCCAGGAAAAACTGGCAGTCTACAGGGACCTGAGGGATTCGGGGATGGTAGCCAAGACCGGGTATAAGTTTGGCACCCATTACCGGGTTTATAAAAAAATTGACGGATTGGATACGATGATGCATTCCCAATTCCTTGTACATGCAGTGAACATCGAACATGTGTTCAACCTGCCCCAGCTATCAAGGGCGATCAGGCTTGCCCACAGTGTGAGAAAACAGATGGTTTTTGCCTGGCAGAGGGGAGAAGAGATCATGTACCTGGAGATCGGCAGGATAAAGATGTAATAAGAATTCAGTCGTGCCTGCTTTCCATCTTCTTCCCAAACATTTCCACAAGTCCGAAACATCCGGTAAGCATCATATCTCCGTGAGGTGCTGCAAATTCCACATCAAGCGCCGAATCTTCCATGATCTGGCGGTTTGGACCTGTCACTATCACTGATTCGATGTTTGAGAACCCCACAGCCTGCCGGATATAACAACCGTGCCCACCATCGTTGAAAATATCATCAAACCCAAGTTCTCCATCACATAACCGCCTGATAAGTCCATCCATCTTTTGTGCATCCACATACCGGGTGTGATGTTCGAACAATGCCAGCATCCTGTTCCCGGCTACCACGGCAGCCAGGGTATGCCCGTTACCGATGTTCACAACAACTACCGGGCCACCGGAACTGCCTGCCAGCGCCCCGCAAATGGCAGCAGGCCCCGTATCCATGATCAGTACATTGTTTTTGTGATGTTTCAAGGTCAATATGACTGCCTGCATCCTGGAAAGGTGGGGCGGCACCTTATTCAAATAGGCGAACCGCTCCAGTTCACCGCCCTGCTCCAGCAGTTCCTTGAAATGCCGGAACCTGAACACGCGATTGCTCATATTAGGTGCCTCTCCGTGATCCTGTACTGCCACTGCAAAGTCCCTGGGCATTTGTGTCTCGAACAGCCCCAGTGCTGTGCCAAGGGCATGGGTATCCACATCACACATCTCGATCTGCTCCGCCCCCCTGGGTACCGTGTCCTCCTCGCCCACCAGAGTCACACCCATTTGCGCCACATTCTCCAGGTTATCATGCAGGGTCAGGGCAGCATTTGGATGGGCATAGACCTTCAACCCCGTCTTGATATGTTTTCGTACAGCTTTGGCCGAGGGACCGCCGCCCATGGTAGTACCTGTGAGAAAGATATCATGCCCTGCACCTGTGGCATGGCTGATGCGCTGTGCAATTATCCGGGTCTGGGAGGGCAGCACCATCTTGATATTATTCTCAATATGCTGTGTATCGTCGTACAGCAGTATATCCTGTGTACCCTTTCCTACGTCAATAGCCATTATCTGCATAGAATAGATTAATTCATATAATCCATGACACATAAATCTCTTCATGCCCTGGGACGATACGCCTGCACAACACAAGAAGAATGCTCCTGTATCAGTGAAATTTGCAATTATTACAGTAAGCACATCCAGATATGAGGCCTATGGCAGTGTATCCGGGCCCCAGCTTGCTGATGACATATCAGGAACGGTCATGCTGGACCTGATATCAGGTTCAGGTTTTGAGGTCAAAATATATTCACTGCTGCCTGATAATGAGACCTTGATTGCCGGGCATGTCCGGGAATTAACAGGCACAGATATAGGTGTAGATACAGGTCTGGAAATTGGTGCAGATATTGATGCTATCGTCATCAGTGGCGGCACAGGTCTTGCGCCAGAAGACGTGACCCTGGAAGCGGTGGAACCACTTTTTGACAAGATTATTCCTGGTTTTGGTGAACTGTTCAGGCTAAAAAGCCTGGAAGACGTAGGGACTGCTGCTATGCTCTCCAGGGCATCTGCCGGGGTTGTGGGTAGATGCGTGGTATTCTGTTTACCAGGTTCACCGGCAGCGGTCGAGCTTGCCTTAAAGGAGTTGATTATTCCCGAGGCACCCCATATTATCAAGCACATTTGATAGATTGACAGGGTATATGAGAGTATAATATATGCGATTCAGCAGAACTTAAACGAAAACTATATCTAACAATGTAATCTACAAAAATATAATCTGATAAATATAGAGTAAAACATCTGTGTACGTTTGTGGAGTGTATTGAGCTTCCAAATCGGTGATTTACAATTATATGTTTGAAATGGAGGATGTGTATGCAGGGAAATCAAAACTTTGATAATGATGTTGTAGGAAGACGGTATAGACTGAGGGATATGATAGCTCACCAGTCACATATGATAACTTGTGTTCTGCTTTTAATTACAGGACTGTACATGGCTATACAGTTCAATACCTGTAGCTTACATGCATGGGAATTGATGTCATATCAAACCCTCCGTCTGATCCATGTGATTGCAGGTATCCTGTTCTTGGTGATTAACTGGACATTCATACCGTTCAATCTGATAACCAGCGGTCACCTGTTGAATGACTTATTCGGCCTGAAAGATTTTACCAGGCTTTATCAAGCCATTGTTGGCGTATTTAAACCCCCTGAGGAATATCCAAAATACACGATTTACGATAAAACCACTGGTCATTATAAAAATAAACTTCATCCGGGCTATAAACTTATGGTGGTATTTGAAGCAATGGCCATTCTCTTTATTGGCCTGACAGGCATCATAATGATAGACCTGAAATTCGGATTTATGAATTTTGATATACCTTTATGGAATAATTTTATGGCCTGGTTCGTTAATGACATAACCGGCAGTGCAGCTGCAGTTATTGGCATGAGCGGAGTGCAGTTGATCAGGACAATACACTTGTGGGCTACATACTGGTTCGTGCTTGAACTCATCATTCATCTGGGATTCCTGGGAACAGATCCGAGGATGTCACAAAATGTTAAGGCCTTGTTCATAACCGGTAAGGAGACTATGAACGAATACGTAGAAGTTGTTGAGGGTGCACACGAAGAACATAAGAAAAAACCACGGGAGAAAAGACCACTGATTGTATTCAGGTGAACACTTGACAATAATAAGTACCTACTCAACCATGTGCTATCCATATGCTATGATTAAAACGAAAAGTTAATAATAGCATAAGGATGATGAAATCAATAATTATACACCAAATATTGAAAGTATATACCAAATATTGAAAGGAGGAGAAAAATTGAAGCAAATTAAAGTTTTGCTATTATTAATAGTAATATTCTCAATGGTCACTGCGGTTCAAGCAGAAGTGGCACAATATGAGACAGTAAGCAAAATGGCAGAAGACACGAACTGTAAGGCGGTCTGCCATAACCAGGATACGCATGTGATACATGAATCGACATCAGCCACATGCCAGGGATGTCACGGTAAAACACTGACCGATCGACAACCTTCATGTTACAAATGCCATACAGGTTCGATACATAATGTTCACCTTAATAAGGTACAAACTGAAGATTGTTCGTACTGCCATTCAGGGCTTGATAGTTTACATTTGGAAATGATGTCAGATACCCTGTGTGCACACTGCCACGGCGACCTGCTGGGCGTTCACGGCGGACCAACTGAATCCTGTGACAAGTGCCATGGTTCAGCAGCGAATATTGTATCACCAGTTAAAGGTACGAGTGATGTAATTGTTTGCCAGGGCTGCCACGTCTCTGCAGATGTTGCAGTGCTTCATGGCGAGGCTTCTGATCCGAATTCATGTTATAGGTGTCACAGGCCTGGGTCTGTCAATGTGAGCGCAAGTGAAATCCCTCACTTTATCCATATTCCTGATGTAGCATGTGAAAAATGCCACATAGACCAGGGTACAGGAAAGATCATGATCCCGGAATGTATACTATGCCACAGTGTTGAATCACTACACGGATACAACCAGATATCCCTTAAAACCTCCAGTACCGGTTTAAAGTGTTCGGTATGCCACCCAATGGTAGCGGATGATAAACCAGCGACAGCAGTACCAACTTCAGTCCATACTACCACAACAGGACCTGCAGACACTGCAACCGAACCTGACGATGGAACTTCCGGAGTTCCAGGGTTTGGAATCGTGATGGCATTGACATCACTGGCTATGTTATTCGTGATCAGGAAGATCAAGAATTAGAATTTAACTGCATCCGGAAGATAGTTATTCTATCTTCCCTTCTTTTTTTTTAGTTTTTTGTAGTTCTTGTAATATTAATGAATGATTTCCTTCATCTTTCATCACTATATCAAGTTCAGCATCCTTCTTTTAACTCCCAGGCATGCCTGGTAGAACTGGACTCCAAGTGGAGTCCTGGTGCCATGTACTACAGTCTTTCCATCCCTTATTGCCTTAAATACGGCTTCAACCGACGGCTCAGCATCAATTTCAGTATAAGCCCTGCCTACCATCCCCACAAAATGAGCATCACTGTTACCCAGCATAGGCAGACCCAGAGTCCCGGCCATCTTCACTGCCCGTTCATTGAATTTACCAAGGATGAACCTGGAGTTCAGGACTTCGACGGCATCCACATCCAGGTCAGATACATCGCCTAAACTTTTTGGGTAGCCCTTGTAGGGATGGGGTGCCACGATGAGACATTCTCGTTCCCTGGCCATTTTAATAATGTCGCTTGGGTCAGAATTTATCGGGAACGCTTCATCTGCACCCAATACCAGCAGATGACCACGGTTAGTTGTTACCTCGATCCCGGGAACTATCACCAGGTCAAGACCCATCTCATCTGCCAGGCGCCTGGCTTCAAGCGATCCTTCCACTGTGTCATGGTCACAAATAGCAATTCCATCCAGTCCTGCCAAAATGGCCTGTTTTAGGATTGCTGCTACCGGCGAGGCGCAATCCTTGGAATAACATGAATGGATGTGTAGATCAAGTCGCATTGGACTAAGTAACGTGAGAAGTGTTAAAAAAGATTTCGAACATTACCTTTTTGTTCATTCAGCCCCCTAAGTCCCTTAATCTATCATAAGTAATAAATAATAATTAAACAATTACGAATCACTTCTCATCATCTGTTAAGGAAACAACATATTTTATACTAATTTGGAGGAAGCTTTACTTGAAGGAAATACGTATCCATGGCCGTGGAGGACAGGGTTCAGTTACAGCCGCCGAACTGCTGGCAGTTGCAGCATTTGAAGATGGAAAATATTCCCAGGCATTCCCTGCCTTTGGAGTAGAACGGAGAGGCGCTCCGATAATGGCTTTTACAAGAATCAACGAACAATTCATCAGGCTTCGCAGCCAGATATACGAAC
>JAIWAT010000048.1:0-10569 GCA_048634225.1 Anaerolineales bacterium
TTGGCCTGCCAGGGTCATCCGGTGCATCCTTGATGATCATCACCGCGTCCACCCACCCATTACGAAGTGCGGTCTGTGCCTCTTCGGCTGTGGAGAAACGCCTTACATTAACCTGATTGAGCATCGTGTTTATCAATTGCTCCGAAGTTCCGGTTCCCCCTTCCACCACACCAATATTCAACTGCCCTGAAAGATGGGGACTGATGGCACCTGGTGAGAACATGACCGCAAATCCCACTGACATGAAAGCAGAGAACGATGCCACGAACAATTGTATCAACACAGCTATCACCAGCGTCTTTTCAGTAAGCAGCATGCGTCCCTCCCGCTTCGCTACCACACCCATGCCCCTACCCAAGCACACCACCCCACCAGAGTATAATGAGGTTCATGATAAAATGAATTATTGAGGCCGCAGCCACCGCCCATTTCGGGGATATGCCATATGCAATACCCTTTGATGAGACCACTGCACCGGTAACATGGATTAATAAGGGCACCACCAGCAGGTAACCCATACCCACGAACAGCAGCTCACCCAGCCCCCCTTCCATAACCGATGACAGGGCCAGGAGCAGCAGCCCTTTTTCACCCAGGAAGTATCCTGCTCCCGACAGCATACCCAGTGATACTGAAGACCTGCACCCCTTCTTAAGCAGCACCATAGGTGCCAGGACCTTGGCCCACTCCTCGACCATCACCGAAACTGCCATGCTTATCCCGATAACAAGCATGGGTGAAACGTTCATCATATTGAAGAAGATGACAAGCAGGAACAACTGGCTCAGGAACACGAAGGGCACCACCAGCATACCAATGACCATTACACCCACCTGCCAGTGCCTCAGGTAATACAACAGCCGCCCTACTGAATCCAGGACCTTGTCAAATGCCTCCACTTTTACCAGCAGCCCTTCTTCGTTCATCAGCATGGTGCCGAACAGGTATGTCAGCAAAGAAACGAAGAGTAAGGGCACGGAGGCAAAAGCCAGGTTGTCCATTGACACCGTGTCCCCTTCCAGCAGGGTGACCACCAGGGTCAGGGGCGAGATGATGCTGTATTCATGTATATTGACAAAGGCTGTGGGAATGAACAGGAAACTTCCCAGCATCACTGCAAAGAACACCATCATCATGGTAAGTTCCCTAAAATTGCGGGCCAGGATACTGGATATAAAAGCAGTGGACAGGAATATCAGTATCACTGGTATCATGACCAGTACTACCAGGGCATCTCCGCCCAGCACCAGTGCGGAAACCATGCTGAATAATAACAGGACTGCAAAATATGGCAGTGTCTTCCCTGCCACTATTTCGTACCCCCTGATGGGTGATGCCAGTAGCATTATGCCTTTACGGCTTATACGCTCATCCATGATGCCGGACGAATATAGCTGGGAGATGAAGAACATGGGTGCCACGAACAAGAATGAAACCAGTACCGATGTCAGCGGGAACGGGGGCGTTATGTCCCTGGGTGGAGTGCCTGATATATTTTCCGGCGGCACGGTAGTGGGTTGGGGTGTGGGGGTCGGGTGTTGGGATTTATTATCCGTAATAGGTACAGGAGTGGGTGAAGGTGCTAAGGTAGGTATGGAGGTGGGCGTGGTAGATGCAGGTGTCACTTCTGTGGCTTCACTGACTATGGTCAGTGAGGTATCAAGATACGTGATATCCACCCAGACAGGGAATGCCGAATAATATTCGGGGTCATCCTCTGGGTACTGGTTCTTTAGCATATTGTCGCGATATTGTCTCACGGTCTCATCCAGTGCAGATAGTGCTGCCGTCGAGCGGTGGGTACCTGTACCCTGTATACGGGAATTTGAGATCACCAGGTCAGCCTGCTCACTATCCACCAGCCTGAACCTGTTATCAGAGGCAAGTACCACATCAAGCGGCGGGCCGTCCACATTAACGAGATACAGGCCCTTAGTCATGGAAAACGTGGACATGTCCATTGTGGGAGCAGCCAGTGCCATGATTAAGGTTACCATGACCATGAACACGAATACCCGCCGGTCCATGATCGATTTGGATTTGGTAAGCTCCAGGCGTGCTACTAACAGGATTTTATGCATACATATTATTATGACCTACAACAGTATAGTTTTTTTCAGAGGATAATAGAATGGAAGATTATGCAGTGATTGTAGCGCAGGGACTTGTTAAGACCTACAACGGCCAGAGAGCTGTGAACTGTATAGAGTTTCAAGTACAGAAAGGCGAAGTGCTTGGGATAATCGGACCTAATGGTGCAGGCAAAACCACCACCTTGAAGATGGTCAGCGGTCTGATCCCGTCTGATGGGGGACAGACGTTGATCAACGGGCAGGTAGTAAGCATTGATAATATCGCTATCAAGAAGATTATCGGGTACCTTCCTGAAGATTCACCCCTGTATGAGAACATGAAGACCAGGGATTATCTCAGGTTCTTCGCAGCCATCCATGATGTTGCAAAAGCGGAGGCTGACCGCCGCATTGACACGCTGCTCAAACAGCTCAACCTGGAAGAAAGCAACAAGCGGCTGGGTACGTTCTCCAAGGGTATGAAACGCAAGGTGGCCATTGCCCGCAGCCTGATAAACGACCCACAGATACTGATATATGATGAACCGGCATCAGGGCTTGACCCCCAGACCGCCCACTATATCATTGGCTTTATCAGGACCTTGAAAGACAGGGGCAAGACCATAATTTTCAGCGGCCACAACCTGGCGCAGGTGGAGAATATATGTGACCGGGTGCTCATAATGAAAGAGGGAATCGCAATTGCGTATGGGACCATCCGGGAATTAAAGGAACAGTACGGGACAACTGCTTACAGTATTACATATGAATCAGGGGGGACCACCCAGGTGCTGACCATCAAGGACATGGATGAGATGAATCTGGCGGTCAGGGAAATTGTTAATGACGGGGGGAGCATCACTGATGTGTCGGTTAAGGAATCTGACCTTGAGGAGATATTCTTGAGATTAGTGGGAATAGATGTTGCTTAGGCTGCTGAAATTATGCAAAATGTTTTTAACTATTTAATTGCATTCAATTTATTTGAAGTTCAGGGGGCCTTGATGCATGGGTTCGGATAATGAAACGACAGATGATGTTAAAACATCAAACAATATTGAAAAAGTAGAGGACATTGCAAAGGCAGATGAAGTTGAACAATATAAAACAAATTTGAATAAATTAGGTAATGAAATCGAGAGCAGAATAAATCTTCTTAATATAAAAGCAGAGAGTAATCCAGTCATCAAAGAAAGTAGTAATGAGATCAGTGATATTGAAAAATTGCTTGAAAAAGCAAAGGCTGAGATTCCTGATGCTAAAACCCTGGATGTATGTAAAAAAATAAATGCTGATCTTAATCTTGCTTTTCAGAGAATTAAACGAATATCCTATAAAAGTAAATACTTCAGGCAGGCAGTCAATCTGGAATTAGTTTTAATGGGTTTGACATTTTTTATATTTGTCATTTTCATTTTGGATGATAACATTGAACTGCAGTGGTGGGTTTTTATCTGGGGACTTCTTGGTGCTATAGCATATACTGCTTTTTCAATTCAGTATAATTATTTCAAAGGCACTTATAATGAGAGCCTTTATCTTTACAATATGTCACGATTGATACAGGGACCCATACTTGCAGGCGTTGTGGTCTTAATATTCCAGAATCTACCTTCTTTAGAAGAGACAGTTTATTCACCGACCTTTATATTTAATTTCAACCAGTCATCACCAGAATTACTTCAAGAAATAAATAATTCAATTAACCAATCGCATGTCCAAATCCATAATAATTCAGTCTCCAATGCACCGGAACCCAGTCAGGGCATCTTGTCTGTACTTAGTTTTTTTGCCGGTTTTTTCACAAATCAAACCGTACAGTTCTTACGAGGTGTAGTAAAAAGGCTCATACCAGGTGAACCTTATGAAAGGGCACCTGTAGAAAAAGAGCAAAAATTATCCTGAAAGGAAAAACCGCAGTTCATCTACGTTTATATATATAAACCACATATCTGGATACCATGATGGGCAACACCTTTGGAAAAGCATTCTCAATCACAACCTGGGGCGAGAGCCATGGTCCTGCCATAGGCGTGGTCATCGATGGCTGCCCTCCCGGACTGGAGTTGACAGACGCCGATATCCAGCACGAACTGGACCGAAGGCGTCCCGGCCAGAGCGAGATTGCCACACCCAGGCAGGAAGAGGACAGGGTGGAGATATTATCAGGAGTGTTCGAGGGTAAGACCACAGGCACGCCCATTGCCATGCAGGTCAGGAATAAGGATGCTGACTCCTCCAAATATGACATTATCAAGAACATGCCCCGCCCCGGTCATGCCGACTATACTTACCAGATGAAGTACGGCATACGTGACCACAGGGGCGGCGGGCGCTCATCTGCCAGGGAGACCATTGGCCGTGTGGCTGCCGGAGCAGTGGCAAAGAAGATACTGGCCCGCCATGACATTGAAATACTGGCCCACGTTGTTGAACTTGGCGGCATAAAGGCTTCACCAGTACAGGTTGATGATATAAAGGCCAATGTGGAATCGAACCCGGTACGCTGTGCCGACCCTGAAGCTGCAAAGACCATGCTGGAAAGAGTAAAACAGGCCCGGGAAGATAAGGATAGCATCGGCGGAATTGTTGAGATACTGGCTCTTAGGGTCCTGCCCGGACTGGGCGAGCCCGTGTTCGATAAACTGGACGGTGACCTGGCAGGGGCTCTTATGGGTATCGGTGCAGTCAAGGGCGTAGAAATAGGCTCAGGTTTTGCAGCTGCTATCATGACCGGCAGCCAGATGAACGACCCCTTTGAAATGCAAAATGGGAAGGTGGTATGTTCCACCAATAATGCCGGTGGGATTTTAGGCGGCATCTCCAACGGTGAAACAATCGTTTGTAGAATAGCTGTTAAACCCACACCCTCCATTGCCCGGTCCCAGAGGACTGTGGACATGTCTGGTATGTCTGAAACCAATATAACAATAGAAGGGCGACATGACCCCACAATCCCGCCCAGGATCGTACCTGTAGCCGAAGCAATGACAGCATTGGTACTTGCCGACCACCTTATCAGATCGCAATCGTATACACGATCATATTCAAAGTGACCATGAATTAAAAGTCAGCCGCTATATCTTGATTTTGTCACTCATTATTTTGCAGCATTTCATTGTCTCGCTGGCTAAACTCAGGCAGGATATTAACATTCCTTCCCAGTTCCTCAAACACTTCATGCTGGGAACTGACAATGACCACATGTGCAGGCGGATGTATCTTTGTAAGTTTTCCAATAGCGACACTTGGGCTTGTATTCAGCGAAACTATAGCCGCTGCACAACACTTATTTTTTAATGGACGCTTCATGACCTTTCCAAGTATCTCGTCTGCATAATCCGGTGATATGGACTTTGGTGGTCCTGAAAACACCATCCGTCCATATCTTCTTAAATCAAGCAGCGTAGTATGCACCTTCATAGGACTATCTGCCCGTATTACTGCAAAAGACTTCATTTTTTACTCCACACTGATTAATATATCAGTATTCAATATATTACTATGTGATATTAATATTATATTGATTACTTATAAATGAATTGACATAATATTCCTGATAATTCAAGTCTTTTCGACCTTCTCAGAAATAAAAGTCATAAGGTCAAGGAAATCATCCATTGTGTCAAGTTTTTTCTTCTCCACAAGCACAGTATTTTCTACCATCTCTGACCTGCAATGCCCATTCACAATGACCATGGAATGAGTATTTGTCACTTCAGAGATGCTGCTCATTAACTTTGCCCTTTTCATCATTGCTACCGAGTATTCACTAAAACCCGTGAGAATCTTTGCCTCATTATCCTGATCAATGCTCTCCTTGTGTTCGAATGAAACAGCACTGAACGGTGCCTGTGATATTGGGATCACTTCAATGCCTAAATTGGATAATATGGATCTTATTATTGTTCCTGGCTCTTTTTCAACCGGATGGGTCCTGGATTTCAAATTTGTATTTTTTACATTTAGAAAATCAATGGCAAGGGCAATTCCAGTATTGAGCATTTCTTCGATCCTGATCACCATATCCACAGACATGTCCATATCCTCCTCTTCGTATTTACTTATGCTACGCCGGGATAAACCAAGGTCTGAAGCCATGGCACCAATTGAAAGTTTTTTGCGTATTCGCTGTTCACGCAGCACACTACCATCTACACTCACATACAGCCCTCCAGGTGCTGCATATACCACGGGCGGCAGTTCTTCTATAAAATAATCAAATATTGTATCAATATTAACAGATGGAATACCATATCTATAATATACGACAGTGGGTTCCAGTGGTTGGTCCCTGGTCTTCTCCCCAACCAAAAGCACAGACCCCTCCAGGTATTCTGCAAGGTACATCATTTCCTGTGCAGTATCCTCTTTTAGACCGTCGATATTGGAAAGTACCTTTATCAATAGTAGCTGTTCATTGTGTCTTGCAGCTATGTCAAAGCTTCTGGGTCTGATATTGCAACGTTCTGAAACAATGAATCCGCTTTGTTCCAGTATGCCTATTACCTGGTTTATCAATATCTCTTTATTCATCTTCTTTAAAGTTGTGCATAGTAATACTATATAAAATAAGAGGTAAATTATACATATGACCAGTTAAAATTCTAAAGGTTTGCAGCATGAGCGATATAAGGGTACATCTTATAATCTCAGGAAGGGTGCAGGGAGTGTTTTTCAGGCACAATACTATGAAAAAAGCAGTGGAACTGGGATTAAAAGGTTGGGTGAAAAACCTTCCTGATGGGAACGTTGAAGCTGTATTTGAGGGAATTCCTCAACAGGTTCATGAGATGATCCAGTGGTGCCATATGGGACCACCATTTGCAGATGTCAAAAACGTGGAAGAAGTGTGGGAAGAGCCTACCGGCGAATTCAGTTCCTTTGATCTACGCTACAAATGACCTCTCAATTACGATTTTACAGAACACTTTTTATATCTCCTTTAATAATATCAATATGAGGCCTATAACACATGGATAAGCTTATTATCTGCATCGACCGCGACGACGATATCGGATATAAGGCAGGGGAGAGCAGTCCGGTTATCGGACGGGCAAAAAACCTCGAAGCTGCAATGAAACTTGGTACAGCTGACCCTGAGGATTCTGATATCAATACCATATACGCTGGTGTGAAACTTTATGATGAACTGGTGGAAAACGGGCTGGACGTAGAACTCGTATCCATAGCAGGGGACCGTGATGTGGGTCTGATCTCTGACCAGAAGATATCTGACCAGCTTGACAGTATCGTGGCAAAATACGATGTCAAGAACGCCATCCTCGTCTCTGATGGGGCAGAAGATGAATCAGTTATGCCCATTATACAATCCAGGTTAAAAGTGGACGGTGTTCAAAGGGTTATTGTCAAACAAAGCGCAAACCTGGAAAGTACATATTACATATTAAAGACAGCCTTCAATGACCCAAAAATATCCCATTCCTTCTTTGTACCTATTGGACTGGCTGCAGTGATATATTCCATCTTCCTCTTTGCAGGCGATCCGAAATACGCATGGGCCGCTATCCTGGGTGCTATCGGTGCTTATATGCTGTTCAGGGGTTTCGGACTTGATGACGTACTGGAAGAATTCAAATCCAATATGAAACAATCCCTGGTCACAGGCAAAATATCCTTTATCACATACTCCATTGCTTTGATGTTGACTGTTATAGGAACAATAATAGGTGTTGTCAGGTTCTGGGAATATTATACCCGGATAGATATTTTCGTTGGTATAGTAATACTGTTCATGGTATTCGTGAACATATCCGTATGGTGGTATGTAGGTGCAGGATGGATAGCCACTATTGGCAGGATAATCGATCTTCAAAGGGAAGGAAGTAATTACAAACGCCACTGGTCTTACCTGTTCTTCCTGTTCTCATCAGGATTGTTGTTCTGGGGTTCCAGTACCTTCATACTCTCGGTAAGTAGTGCTGTGGATGAATTTTTCATCACACCGGATACGGGTCGTAATATCCTTGTACTGTCAATTGTCAGTGCCATCATCATATCATTAATAGGTATCTGGATATCAGCGAGGACATCAAATGCCAAAAGCCAGCAAAAAACAGCATGACATTGATGCCGTTGTAATCGGAGGTGTAGGGTTTAACCCGGATGATTACGATTTCAGGACAATCAAAGTAAA
Source organism: Anaerolineales bacterium (assembly GCA_048634225.1). Taxonomy (GTDB): domain Archaea; phylum Halobacteriota; class Methanosarcinia; order Methanosarcinales; family Methanocomedenaceae; genus Methanocomedens_A. Next base: position 8,230 of record JAIWAT010000048.1, read on the forward strand.
TACTCCCTACGGCATCGTAAAGGTAAAAACCGGGAATGTACCTCACCTAAGCAGGACGTTGGAACTTGCACTGATACAGAGGCATGCCAATGATGATACCTCATCTGGTGCAGAACACATCCCCCCACACAAGCTCAATTACAGGGCCAATGTATGGGCTGCAAGATCACTGGGTGCCAACAGGGTAATAGCTACCAATTCAGTGGGCACCATGGGCAGCCATCCTCCGGGAAGTTTCCTGGTACCCGATGATTTTATTGACCTGACACGGTCAAGGGTAAACACATTCTATGATGACAGGACGGTCCATGTTGATATGACTGAACCTTACTGTCCCGAGATCAGTGACTGCCTGCTAAGTTCCCTGGAAAACAACCACATGGAACCTTTTAAGGGTGTGTATGTCTGTACCGAAGGCCCAAGGTTTGAGACTGCTGCAGAGATACGCATGCTTGGAACCTTCGGGGACGTGGTAGGTATGACAGGACTACCTGAGGTTGTGTTGGCGCGGGAGTTGGGGTTGTGCTATGCATCATTGTGCATCATTACCAATCAGGCATGCGGACTTGCCGGAAATAAACTGACTGCCGATGAGGTCCTGGAAATGCTGGAAAGAAAACAGGAAACACTTCGTTCTATTCTGTTGGATGCAATTGCATCATTACCGGCCCACAGCAATTGCGGCTGCAAGGATGCCATCAAAGGGGCTACTATCTGATAATTAATCTTGGTTATCGTGTTTTTCAATAGCTTCTTCCACAGTCATTTCACCTTTTGCGACTTTACGGGCCAGGTCCCTGGGTATGGAGGTCTTACCGTGTGAAAGTTCACGGCTGTATTCCTGGATTCGCTTGATCTCACCCATTGATGGCTCAACTTCCTGCTTTCCGGCCCTGGTCCCCTTAAGCCTGGCAATGTTGATGGCTGCAATGATATCTGACATTTCGGAACTGTGGATTCCACGGCCCATTGATGGCGATGTGCCTGTCTCATCCACTACTTCCACATTGACACCCATATCCAGGATTGAATTGATCAACTGTGTCCTTACAAGTCTTGCCCCGTTCCCGATCCTGATAGCAATGTCCTTGTCAGGATAATTTTCCAGTATCTGCCGCACCAATCCGGGCACGTCGCGGGCCGGTACATGATACACTTCGCTTACCTGGCCGTCTTCCAGTACTGCAACTCCCGGGTTCTTACCTGGATCTATCCCGATGACAACCTGGTTGATATCGTACCTGCCATTCAATAACTTTAAAGCACCATTGATGGTCGATTCAGGGTCATTGTTGAATGTCATTATCCTGTCAGGGTCAAAATCAATCTTTGACGATTCTTCAGGGGATGTGATGACCGCACCTACAATGGGTGGTATCGGGTCATTGAAAGAGAGTATATGGACGTGAATACCCCTGGTTTTGGTTACTTCCAGTATAGACTCAAACAGGGTAAAATCATCAGTGATAAGAGCAATTTGTTTTGTCCTGATATTCCCACCTGGTTTTTTGTCCAAAAATTAGTCCGGTCGTATATAAATATAATTGAAATCCATTCCAGGTCAAATTCTATTTTCTTTTATTCCATACCCAATGAATGCCATTCCATAATTAGTGAATGTTGTTCCATTCCATAACTAATGAATGTTATTATGCCAGGTCAGCCTTGGTAAAATTATACTCATTGCTAATATTCACACTAAAGGGCAGGTCACCGGAATGTGCTTTAAGTATCAGTTCACCCAGCTCTTCCTCCATTATCTTGCTTATCCCTATAATGGATGTGGTTGGCCTGGGATTAACATCTATCACCCACGGCTTATCAGCCAGCACAATATCCACTCCAACATATCCCCGGCAGCCCAGTGCTTCTGCACTACGCTGCGCTGCTAAGAATAACTCCTGGTTCCTGCCTGTATCCACCCCAACCGTGCCCCCGTTGTACTGTATCTTGCTACCAATGCTGATATTCTGCCGGTTAACTGTCAGCGGCAGGGTCTGGGGGGACTGAGACAGGGACTGGCTATCATCTCCCACCACCAGGCTGGCGCTCAGATGCTCCCCCTCTATATACCTGGTTGCCACAAAACCTTCGGATATCATGGTGGCACAGGAATATGTGGTCAGGGTTGTATCTTCTGAAGCACACCCCCATCTGGGTTTGAGTACCACCCTGTCGCCAGGTGAAAATACATTCGTCTCACCGGATACAGTTGTGGCGGGAACCTTTATACCTTCATTTTCCAGTATCCTGGTACACTCCAGTTTATCTGCACACAACCTGACCGAACCTGACGGGCACCCCAGGTTTATTGTATTTTCCTCTACTATTTCTGTCAGG
>JAIWAT010000049.1:0-10547 GCA_048634225.1 Anaerolineales bacterium
CCCTACGATACCATCAGGTCAAACCTGGATGGCGGCATGCACACCCTGGTCTTCCTTGATATCGACCCGGAAAAAGGATACATGACCATCAACCGGGGCTGTGAACTCCTGATGCAAGTGGATTCACAGCAGGACAAACCGGACCTGGAGCACCGCCTGGCCGTGGGTGTGGCAAGGGCTGGCTCCCCATCACCTGTAGTCGTAGCCCTGCCCATGGTTGAACTGGCACATTACGACTTCGGCGGCCCCCTGCACATACTTGTGGTGCCGGCAGACCTTCATTTCATGGAAGCCGAAGCCCTGGTTAAACTTGCGGGTGCGCCAGAAGATATACTGGATATGGCAAAATAAAATAAAAAATGCAGGTGATGTCACGCCTACAGTTTAACCTGACCTTTACCTGGCAAGGGCACCGAATATTCTTCCACACCTGATTCTTTTACGTCCCTGCTGTTATATTCGTGTTCCATCACGCCTTCCTTGAGGATGATCACATAATCGGCAGAATTCTTTAGGGCAATGGACAGCCCGGGCTCGGCACCGAATAGTATAGTCTCCTTGCCGTGCTCATTGGCCTTGGACAGCAAGGGTTTGAAATCCGCATCCCTTGTCACCAGTGCAATGGTATCGATCACCGGACTGAACACCAGTTCCATACCTTCTACCGCCAGCCTTACATCTACATCACTGGTACAAATGATCGGCTCTAGACCCTGGGTCTCAATTGCTTCCACCAGTTTATCAGATGCATACTGGTTTAAAAATACCCTGCCGATCTTGATACTGCCATAATCCTTGAGAACATCCCGTATCTCTTCCAGGTTGATCTGGAACTCTTTCCTGAGCATATTCGGTCCGTCTACGAGCAGGGCGATCTTACGCCGCCCTTTCTCCTTCTTTGAACCAAGATAATTGCGAATGGATTCAAAACCACTTTTCATAGGCTTCATTTATAATCCTCTAATAAATTAAATACTGGATTTATTTGCTAATAAACTTGATAATTGAAAGGAATCTACACAATTGTAAATAAGTTTCGATTATTTCATTGTTTTTTCAGGTCAAAAACCCATCGAATTACTCCTGGTGCCACATTACCACACCTGCGATAGAAGACCACATCAAATCCATTATCCCGGTACTCTTCCAACAGTTCCTGTATCTGGTACTGTTTTTTGAACGTGTAGAAATGCACTATTCCTCCCTGTTTTACAAGTCCGGATATCTCATACAGGAAAAAATCCATCCCATAAGGAATGGGAAGTATGGCCCTGTGGAAACTGCACCTGACCATATTGGGAATATGGGATGCATCCCCGCAAATAACGGATACGTTCGTATCGACCCGGTTCAACTTCACATTCTCTGCCAGCCACTTACACGCCTTTTGGTTCTTTTCAACAGCTACAACACGGGCACCCTTTGAGGCGGCTGGCACAACATAGGGACCCACACCGCAAAATGGCACCAATATATGCTCACCGCCCCTGATCTGGGATGCTACCCTGAAACGTTCATATGAAAGATGTGGGTTAAAAAATACCTCATTTACATCTAACCGATAGCGAAACCCGTATTCCCTGTGTTCGGTCCTGGTAGTAGTACCTGATAGGATCTCATATCTTCCCACCCTGTCCTCCCCTTCCAGCATGGATACTTTGTTAAGCACTGTACCGATGTTGCCGTGTTTTGAGATAATTGCCTGTGCTATTAGTGCTTTATAGTCATCCAGGCCCGGGGGTATAGTGATAACGGCTATATTGCCAATGATATCAAAACTGTTGGGCACCAGGTGTAACAACGGTTCAGGTACTATGCATTCCATACTGGTTTTCAGGCTCATGTAACTTGCTCTATACTTTGGCGGCTAAATATATTAGCTTGCATAATAGCTTGCATCCAAATGATTTTATTATAACAAAACATCAGGTAGTTCGATGAAATTATCTGACGATATACGCGCTCAATTAAAATTCGATGATAAAGGGCTCATTACTGCTATAGCCCAGGATCACGAGACGAACGAAATACTCATGCTGGCTTTCATGAACCTAGAGGCCCTTGAAAAAACTGTAGAGACAGGCAAAGCTCACTACTTCAGTCGCAGCCGGGGCAAGCTCTGGCTCAAGGGCGAAAGTTCCGGTCATGTGCAGCTTGTACACGATATGTACATTGACTGCGATGCAGACGCTGTTTTGATTAAGGTGGAACAGCTTGGCGGCGGTGCGTGTCATATGGGATACCGGTCATGTTTCTACCGCACGCTTGAAGGCGATGTGGTGAGCGAGAAGGTCTTTAATCCTGAAGACGTGTATTAGTCCTGGAGATGGGGGTGGGGATATGAAACTGGTACTTGATACAAGCGTGATCATTGGAGGCCGTATTACTTCCCTTATCGATGCCGGGGAATATAGGGATTCTACCATAATCGTGCCCGAGGCTGTAGTGGCCGAGATCGAATCCCAGGCAAACCGGCATCGTGAGTCCGGGTATAATGGACTTGAGGAACTGGGCCGGCTGCGTGAGATGGCTAATCTTGGGCAGATCGAACTCGAATTTGCAGGAAAGCGGCCGGGTCCTGCACAGGTGGAACTGGCAAGAACGGGAGAGATCGATGCCATGATACGGCAGGTTGCACTTGACTGCGGTGCCACCTTTATGACAGGGGATCGGGTGCAGTCCATGATAGCTGATGCCAGGGGCCTGGAAGTGATATTCCTGCCTCCAGGGAAGATTGAGGCCAAAGCTACTGCCATAGAGGAGTTCTTTACACCTGACACAATGTCAGTGCATCTCAAGGACGGTGTGGAGCCACTTGCCAAAAAGGGTTCCATCAAGGATATCCAGCTCGTCAGGATAAGTGATACTCCCAGCACTGAGGATGAGCTCAGGTCTATGGCCAGGGAACTTATCGAAAGGACAAAAAAAGACCCTGACAGCTTCGTAGAGATGGAACACGACGGTGCGACAGTGCTCCAGCTTGGGAACATGAGGATCGCAATCGCCTCCCCGCCATTTTCGGACGGCATGGAGATCACTGCGGTGCGCCCGGTGGCATTTGTGTCCATGGACGATTACAGGATGGCAGGGGAACTGAAGCAGCGTTTGGCAGGCCTGCAGCGGGGTGTACTTATAGCAGGTCCGCCGGGTGCCGGAAAATCCACATTCGCCGCAGGGGTGGCAGAATTCCTGCAAAGCTGTAACAAGATCGTCAAGACCATGGAATCACCCAGGGACCTGTCAGTAGAAGATGCAATTACCCAGTATTCGCCGCTGGAAGGGAGTATGGAGAAGACAGCAGATCTGCTGCTGCTTGTCAGGCCCGATTATACTATTTACGACGAAGTGCGCAAGACTACGGATTTCCAGGTGTTCGCTGATATGAGGCTGGCTGGAGTGGGCATGGTAGGTGTGGTTCATGCCAACAGGCCAGTGGATGCTATCCAGAGGCTTATCGGCAGGGTGGACCTGGGTATGATACCACAGGTGGTGGATACGGTGATATTCATTGACAAGGGAGAAGTGGCCAGTGTGCAGGATATCAAGTTCACTGTTAAAGTGCCTCATGGTATGACCGAATCCGACCTGGCTCGCCCGGTGATCACGGTGACGGACTTTGAGAGCGGCAGGGCAGAGTTCGAGATATACACATACGGCGAACAGGTAGTGGTAATGCCCACTGCCCAAACCCCGGAGGCTGTCCCGTCTGCGTGGGGACTGGCTGCAGAACGTATACGCGACGAGTTTCGCCGTAAGGTGCACGGGCCTGTTAAGGTTGAATTGAGCGGAGATAACAGGGCTACCCTGTGGGTCAACGATATTGACATCCCGAAAGTGATCGGCAAGGGCGGCAGGAATATCGAGATGATGGAAAAAAGACTGGGCATCCATATAGACGTTAAACCCCTGGACAGCGGCCAGGTGTCTGTGGAAGGGGAGTTTAGGAAAACAATTGTTCCTGAAATCTCATTAATGAAGAAACATATTGTTTTAAAATCGTCCGGAGTGCCCGGGGCGGACGTGGAAGTGATGGTGGAGGGAGACGTTATCTTTACTGCTACTGTGGGGCGAAAAGGTGATATCAGGATTGTCAAGGATTCTGATATTGGTGGCCGGTTACAGGAAGCATTACGTGATAACCTGGAGATCAGTATCCGAACAATCACCTGAAAATTGAAAATAGATATGTATAATAACTACAATATACTTTAATGATATTATGATGCATTATTGTCCGGAATGTGAAGGAAAAATGAACCTGTTCAGGTATCCTACAATAAAACGGTTTGACCACCTGGGCCGAAAACTTGTTATTTACAAATGTGTTGAATGCGGACATGAAGTAGAGTATGCAGAATAATGTTGTTACTTCTTTCAAATAAATAATCTGTCCGCTATCTATCACTTTAGATGTTAATTAGCTATAACAGATGTTAAATTAATAACTGATGTTAAATTATCAGTATTAATATAAATAACTACAGGCAGCCGGAAATGAAGTTGGCTGCCATCACTGGCACTGTATAGTCGTTATCAGAATACTGTATAGACCTCTTCGTGCGGATGCACAACTACCCCATCTGTAGTAATTTCATAGGGATGGATCTTCTTGCTGTGGTCAGAGCCGCGCATCTTAAATATTTCAAGGCTGCGCACCCTTACATTTTCCATCCTCTTGTAATACAGGGCAATAGTCCCCTCGGTCACGAAGTTCTCAACTCCGAAACGGCTGGGATGATCATCATCCACAACCTCGGATGTCATCATTGAAGTCAGGCCCAGTATTTCCAGGGTGGTGGACAGTTTTAACAGTTCCACACGTATCTTGGCCGGGTCCTGCAGATAGAATCCAATAGATGTAGTGGAATCTACTACTGCCCGTTTGGCATCGATCTCTTCCTGGATCATTATGATCTGGTCCATCATGGAACGCATGTCAAAGGGTCTCACGTCAACGTATTTTTCCTGTGATGGAATACCGATCTTGGTAGACGCCGCATCAATAATGGCAAGTTTCCCCTCATCCTCCAGTTTCTTCAGGTCCCAGCCGAATATTTTTGCATTGTCCCTTATATGCTCAGGGCGCTCCTCTGTTGCTACTATGATGCCGTTCTCATTGTATTTGGTGATGCCGTTGTAAATGAATTGAAGCGCAAGAATGGATTTTCCCGCCCCTGAAGTTCCTGATATCAAGTATGTGTGGTCCCTTATCAGGCCGCCATTACAAAGTTCATCAAAACCTTCTATCCCGGTTGGAACGCGGGCCAATTCATCATTAATATCGTTTGTATTTCCTTTCATTATGATTCATCCGTTGATTTAATAATTGTATAACAACACATCTTATATAAATACATCATTATGATGATAATCCCACCAGTTATTATGATAATCTAAGTTATCCCATATATTATAAATCTTAGTATGAAATAAAAATAAATTATAAACATTGAGATATAATCAAGTAATAATTTTAGCATGTGGAGCTTAGTACGTTTTAAAATCCAATTATCCCAGCATTTTACTAATACATATATCTCCCGGATTTATGCCAATGCTAACCGAAATAAATTCAAATCACTGCTGAATAGTGCCTAAAAAGAATTGGGAAATAAGATTGTGCCTGCTAACATTTATATCGTATAATATCAAATTTTGTACCATATGGATAACTCAATAGCCAAGTCTTCTGGTGAAACGGGTTTTATAAATGCCCCGGATACACAGGACGATGATATACAATCATTAATTAAAAAGATCGAGCAACTTGATGAGCAGAACGACCAGCTCCAGAAACGACTACTTGATGCCGCTGTAGCCAACAGCAATTACCTGCAGACCATACAGAAACTTAAAGAACAGGTCAACCAGTTGAAACTACCACCCCTGTTCATTGCATCAGTAATGGAAGTTGTCAGTGATATGGCACTGCTGCGCCAGCATGGAAGCAACCAGGAAGTTATCACCCGCATCCCGCCTGAAATGACAGATGAACTGGAAGCCGGTATGAGGGTTGCAGTGAATAACGGTTTTGTGATTGTGAAATTACTGGCAAAGCCGGCTGACGTAAGGGCCAGGGTCATGGAATTGATCGAGGCACCAAATGTGGATTACAGTTCCATAGGCGGGCTTGACCAGCAGATCCAGGAAGTAGTGGAAACAATTGAACTCCCGCTCACCGATCCGGACCTGTTCAGGGATGTGGGTGTGGAACCACCAACTGGCATACTTTTATACGGGCCGCCTGGTAGCGGTAAGACCCTTATTGCCAAGGCAGTGGCCAGCCGGGCCAATGCCACATTCCTCAGGATGTCAGGTTCTGAACTTGTCCAGAAATACGTAGGAGAAGGTGCAAGGCTGGTACGTGATGTGTTCCAGATGGCAAGGGATAAGGCACCCTGTATTGTTTTCATAGACGAGATCGATGCCGTGGGCGGGCACAGGACACACGACGGCACCACAGGGTCAGCAGAGGTAAACAGGACCATGGTACAACTCTTATCCGAACTGGACGGTTTTGAGGAGCGGGGTGAAGTAAAAATAATTGCGGCCACCAATCGTATTGACCTGCTGGACCCTGCCCTGCTGCGGCCGGGACGGTTCGACAGGATCATCGAGATACCTTTACCAGATGAAAAAGGCCGGCTGGAAATATTAAAGATACATACCAGGAACATGGCCCTGGACAATGATGTTGACCTTGACAAGCTGGTGAAGATGACCAACGACTTAAGCGGTGCTGATATTAAGGCCATCGTCACAGAAGCGGGCATGTTCGTAATACGCAGGCGGGACAGGACTATCAAGATGAGTGATTTTATTGATGCCTACCACAAGATGATCGTTGACGAGCATGAAGAAATCCCGGAAGGCATGTTCGGCTAAGTCCTGAATAATAGATTATTATGACCGAATTACTAACACCGGATGAGGGGCAAACTGCCCTGGAACTGGCACGTACGGCCATTGAGGAATACCTGGGCAGTGGTGAAGTGATCAAGCCCGAAGGTGTCCCAGGTGTCCCACCTGTATTCCAGGATAACAGGGGCGTATTCGTTACTTTAAATAACAGGTCCGGCTCCCGTAAAGAGCTGCGGGGATGTATCGGCAGGCCCTATCCGGTCATGCCGCTGGGTGAAGCAATTGTGATATCTGCCATTAATGCTGCCACAGAAGACCCCAGGTTCATACCTGTTACTCTTAACGAGCTGAAGAATCTGGAGATAGAGGTCACAGTGCTTACTACGCCGCACCGGGTGGAAGCAAGACCTGAAGAACTGCCAGGTAAGATAGAAGTGGGCAGGCATGGACTGATCGTACAAAAGGGGCCGTATTCGGGATTATTACTGCCCCAGGTAGCTGTAGAAAATGATTTTGATGCAGAGGAGTTCCTGGGCCAGACCTGCATGAAGGCGGGTCTGTTCCCTGATGCATGGTTCGAGTCTGATACTGAGGTACTTGCCTTTGAAGGGCAGATATTTCATGAGTGACAATAAAAGTACAAATTATAAATCATCTTAAAAACTATAAATCATGTTAATATTATTGTTAATATAATATTTAGAAGATATTTGGAAGGAAAAGGAAGTAAAATATAATGGAATTTTGTCCTCAATGTAAAAGTATGATGATGCCCGCAGGTGGCATGATGAAATGCCGGAAATGCGGTTTTGAGAAAGAGAAGACCAAAAAGATCATTGAAAAAAAGGAATTCAAGGAAAGAGAGGTAACGGTTCTGGAAGGTGATGAGGCGGCAGGGCTTCCTACTATCAAGGTCAAATGTGAGGAATGTGGTAATAAAATTGCTTACTGGTGGCTAAGGCAGCTAAGGTCGGCAGATGAGAGTGAGACCAGGTTCTTCAGGTGCACCAAATGCGGCCGGACCTGGAGAGAGTACGATTAACAGCTACCCACATATTCCCTCAAGGTCATCCAGGAACTCATCCATCGCACTTTCACTAAGGTGCGGCATTATTACCAGTCTCATTCCCACCGGGTCCCGTGTTATTGACGTGGACCAGCCTTTTTTGGCAAGAGCCTGCCGTACAGCAGCAGTATCGCCCACGTCCAGCACTACAACATTCATCACAGGTTCAACCAACGGCTCCACACCAAAACCCCTTGCACGCTCAACAAGCCGATGGGTCAGTCCCATGCAGTAATCCATCAGACTGCGGTATCCTTCCATACCAAGATGCCTCATAACTGCATATGAAGCCGCGACCACTGCCCCGCTGCGGGTTCCGCTCAGGGAATGCTGGGTATCAATGGTCAGGTAGGGCGTCCTGGTTTGCAGCCCTTCCAGGTGGGATGGGTCCCTGAACAGCAGTCCACCTGCCGGAATGGTGCACAGTCCCATCTTATGTGGGTCGGCTGTCATGGAAGATACCCCAGGCAGCCTGAAATCAAAATCATATTCCCTGTCAAGGAAGGGGATCACAAAGGCCCCGAATGCCGCATCCACATGCAGGAACAGTTTCCTCTCCATAGCTATGTCTGAAAGTTCCCTGATGGGATCGATCTGCCCGAATTCGGTAGTACCTGCTATACCCACAATTGCAACTGTATTGTTATCGATCAGCGACTCCACCGACCCCGGGTCCACCCTGAAGCTGCTATCAAGTTCTGCCTTACGCAGTTCCAACTTCAAAATGTCAGCTATTTTATCAAATGAGAAATGTGCTGACTCGGGCACCACGATATTAGGCTTTGTACTCATTCCCGAATTCCTGGCAGCCCGCATGGCCTGTATATTGGATTCGGTGCCGCCGGTAGTAATATAGCCATGCACTGATGGGTCACCAAGCATACCACCCAGCATCCTGACTACCTTACATTCCAGTTCATGTGTGCCAGGGAACAGCCCCGCATCACCCAGGTTGGTCTCGAAAAACATTTCATGAGCGGCAACTGCAATGGGATGCGGGCGGGTGCACATAGCACTTAACACCCGGTCATAGGATAGGTCCTTTGCCCTGTAACTTTCAAGTCTATCCAGTATATCGTCTTTGGTCTCGCCCTTATCTCTCATATGTCGCAACCAAAGGTCAACAGTATTGTTAAATTATTCTATTCTGTATCAAGGTGCATCCTTGCCGATTCTTCCGCCCTGCGCATCAGGTCCTTCACCTGCAACCCAGTCTCCTGTGCGATGCGCTTGCAATCCTCAAATTCTGCAGATATGTTAAGCACATTCCCCTTATTGTCACAACCCACCTTTACCTGTACCTGGTATGGCCTGCCCGCGGCCTGTATCCCTACATCCATCATCCTGCGCCGTGCAGTAAGCCTGTGCCTGATAGGAATTAGCCGCACTCCAAGGCTTCCGGTCACTGCAATGATCCTATATGCCAGCCTGTTTGTATCTTCAGAACTGCAGATAACCTTTATTAAAAATCCACTTCTTCCCTTCTTCATAGTAGCAGGTATCACCGAAACGTCCAGTGCACCGTCATCCATTAATTCCTGTATAAGGTATCCTACTACCTCCCCGGTCACGTCATCAACATTGGTCTCCAGCATCTCCACATGGTCAACTGCAAGCCCGGCATCAAGCTCGCCCAGCACCGAGCGCAGCACATTGGGCATGCCAGTCTCTTTCGAACCTGCCCCGTATCCTGTAACAGACGAGGTCATCCGGGGATATTCTGAGCAAGGTGAGCCATACTTCCCGGTCAGGTACGCCAGTATGGCAGCACCCGTCGGTGTAAGCAGTTCGTGCTCTACCGGCCCCCCACGCCACACCAGGTTCGATGAATCCAGTATGGAAAGCGTTGCCGGGGCCGGTACCGGCAGCAGTCCATGAGCAGTGTCAACATACCCGCCGCCCACCGAAACCGGCATGCATAATACCCGGGATTCGGGCAGTTCCAGGTTATGGAATGCCGACACCGCACCCACAATATCAGCAACGGCATCCTGCTGCCCCATCTCATGCAGGTGCAGTTCATCCAGTGGTGTTCCATGTACCCTGGATTCGGCTTTGCCCATCAGTTCCAGTATGCCCAGCACGTCCTGTTCCACCTGTCCGGGCAGTTCGGCAGACTCTATTTGCTCCACCATCCGGGCGTATGTCTGCCTGGTCTCAGAGTGCTGGACCACTTCCACTTTAATTGCAGATAACAGCCCTTGCTTCACTTCGGAAATACTAACCGTGACGTCTGCTGCCGATTCCATTGCCTCTTTAACCAATTCTTTATTAGCACCCAGGCCCAGCAGGCTCCCGATAAACATATCTCCTGATGCCCCTGAAAATGGGTCCAGTACAATAACTCTTGATGTCATGTCCATATTGCTAACCAGATAGCTTTTATTGGAAAAATACTTATATGTACCCAATAAACACATTTTACTAATAAACACATTTTATAAATTATTATAAATTGACAGGACGTAAAACAATTGGAGCCAATTCAACTTAAAGTCACAAAAGCTTATCCCACTGATTCTTCGAAAGGCATTGCCAGGATAGATCCCCATACCATCCAGAAACTTCAAATATCTGTCGGCGACTTTGTTTTCCTTGAAGGTACAAAAACCACTGTTGC